>NZ_CAJNBO010000011.1:0-285694 GCF_905221015.1 Paraburkholderia nemoris
CGCGAGCCAATGATCCTCCTCCCGGCAACACCGTGATCTGGCGAGGCCTTCGAAGACTCACCGATATCCAGCTCGGCTTCGAGCTCGCCAAAAATTGTGGGTAATCGCAAGGGGCATCGACCGTTTACTACGAGGCGTCGGGGTGATCCCGACTAACAAGATTCAGATATTCGCCTAGTCCGGCTTCGCCCAGCGGCTTGACCATGACCCGGACGGTCTGGATGGCATCTCTCATCACGACGCCATACCGGCGGCGCGTTTCAAGGTAGCCATTCCGCTCCCAAAAGCGTTCCACGCGCGTATTGCCGGCAATGACGCCAAGGCGCAACCACTTCGCTCCTGACGCCTTCAGCCAATGCTCAAGGCCTTCGTACAAGTCACGGGCTACAACTTGGCCGTGTTTGTCAGTTGACACGATCAACAATCCTATATGCCACACACCGCCGGTGAAGAGGTCCGAAACGATCGTGGCAAACCCGGTCACCTCTTCACTCGCGTCGACAAACCCAATCGCATGCTTGCTAGTGAATGCCCATTCCTCCGGCAGTTCACTTTCGAACTCCTCCTTGGCTTGACTATCTGTCGGTGGACAACCTTCTGCCGACAGGAAGTATTCCGGATTGTTCTCCAAAAATGTTTGAATAATCGGGATGTCGTCATCAACAAGTTCGATGGCACGATAGCCTTCCACTTCGAACAGTATTGGCTCCATTCCAGAAAGCATCGCTATCCTCAGTACCGGTTATAGAGTTTGATCCACCAGAATACTTCAAGAAGTCGATATGACTTCACGAGCGGCGACCTCGACCAATTCGAAATGCAGCGTCACCAGTTCGAAATGGTCATGCAGGTCTACGTGTGGCATGCACCTGATATGGCACTCCCGGAATTCTTCCGCACTGGAGAATGTTTCGCCACGCCAGACTTCTTCCGGGATGTTCCGGAATTCGATCGTATATACCTTTGTTGCCCTAATGATGCAGCGAAGCCGCTTCTTCAAATCGTAGACTTCGATAATGTCGCCCGGCGCGTAGCTGCCGTCGCCATATTCTCCGTATGGTTTGTAATAATCTGCGACCGTGTCGGCAGTGACCGTCTTGCGCCCGTCCATGACGGCGCGCGGAAGACTATCGTCGTTTTCGTCAGCCCCCCAAAAGGTCAGTCTCTTTCTTCTGTTCATCACGCATCACATCACAGTTGAAGCTGCGCACGAAATAACGGGAGGAGTTCCTGATAGGTCTCCAGGTACCTGTTCGAATCGGCATGTCGAGATGCGCGGGGCGAACGGTGGAATCTCCCATGGCGCCGGTGATCTAGCCGAAAATCCTGCTTCTTAGTCGATAGGCTCAACAAGATGCGCTCTATTGGCCGGCGCAGCATATGGCTCGGGCCAATATTCGACAATTTTAGTAATCTTTCCAGACTCGACCAGGAAGAATGATATGGCTCGCGCCGTCAAGGCACCATCGGTAATGGTCACATCGGATACCGCTTCCTGTGTAGTGTTGGCGACGATTCTGTTCACCGTGAAGCGCCACGGTCCTTGCGCCGGATACTCCGAGTTCATTTGTGCAAAGCGGGTCGCGCCCCTGATGCGCTCGTTCGACTGTGGCCACTCCAGGATGAACTGCTCACCTAGCACTGACTGTACTGACTCAAAGTCGTTTGAACCCATCAGTGTCCAAAATTCATGGACCAGCGCCGTGATATCAGCAACAACTGCTGTCATAGATCTTCCGTGTTGGCCCAAAGTAAAAGAATTTCGGAGGTTGATCTTCAACGGCTCGGCCAGTCGATATCCACGGCAGTGATCCGAGCCGCCCACTCACGTCGACAAGATATCCTTTGACTGAATCCGCTTTACGCCCACGCGATCCATGTTTTTTCGCGCAGCCGCAAGTGAGCCGTTGAGGTCAATCGGACGCGTTGCGTCTTCGATGACATAAGCTTTGAACCCTGCCTTGCGGGCGTCCATAGCTGTCCATGCAACGCAGAAGTCAGTCGCCAGTCCGGTCACAAACACGGTGTCGATATGCCGCTGCTTCAGATAACCCGAGAGGCCGGTTTCTGTCTTGTGATCGGCTTCCTCAAACGCGGAATAGCTGTCCATGTCCTTGTGAAAGCCCTTGCGTATGATGACTTGCGCAGTTGGCAGCTTAAGGTCCTTGTCGAGCGCGGCGTCGTCGGTGCCTTGCACGCAATGATCCGGCCACAAGACCTGTGTACCGTACGACAACTGGGCCGTCTCGAACGGCTTCTTACCAGGATGGGAACTGGCGAACGACGCGTGTCCCGGCGTGTGCCAGTCCTGCGTAATGACAATGTTCTCGAACTTGCCAGCCAACTCGTTGATAAGTGGCAAGACTTCGGCGCCGCCTTTCACCGGCAGCGTTCCGCCATCGATGAAACAATTTTGCACGTCCACGACGATCAATGCGGATTTGCTGCCGGGCGTGATGTGTTTGCCTGATGCAGCCGACGCTGCCAAAGCGCTCAGGCTTCCAAGGCCACAAAGATGAACCAGACCGAGCGCGGCGGTCGACTTGATGAGTGCCCTACGACGGTTTTCTCCCACGGCAAATCCCCTTTTCGATTGAAGCCACAATCATAGAGGCGCCAAATTTATTTCATACTGTGTCTCGAGGCACCTGTCTTGCTGAAAGCCACCGCATAAATAATCGCACAAAAATTCGCTAAATGGTTTGATGTCCGGGGAATTTGCCGACTATTCCGGCAATCTCGATGCCGCGGCTCCTGCGAGGCAGAAAAATCGAGCCTGGGCGCGGCGGCCATCAAGGTTTGCGCATACGGATGGCGTGGCGCAGAGAAAACGCGCGCAAGTCTCCAGTAACGGTCGTGCAACTGCACGACCGTCATCCGGTGAAAGAGCGATATGGGAAGGTTTTCCGGACGCTGTTACCGAATCGACACGGCTCCGAAGTTCACACGGCCGAACGCACTGACGTGATAGCCATCGATGTTCGGACGCGTGATCGCGGCCACCAGCGGATGCGCAAGCGGAATCCAGAGCGCCTGATCGTGCGCGATCTTCACGGCACGGTCGTAGTCCTGCGCGCGAACCGACGCGGTGCTGGTAGCTTTCCCGCTCGCGATCGACGCATCTAGCGACGCATCGCAGTAACGCTGGAAGTTGGTACCGCCCTTCACAGCGTCACATGAGAATAGCGGCGACAGGAAGTTATCCGGATCGCCGTTGTCGCCGGCCCATCCCATGAACAGCAGGTCATATTGCCCCTGCTTGATTTCATGAAGCAACTCGCCCCACTCCAGGGTCTTGATCCGTGCGTCGATGCCTACCTTGGTGAGGTCAGCCTGAAGCAGTTCGGCGCCCACCTTCGGATTCGGATTGAGCGTGCTGCCGGTCGAGCGGGTCCAGATCGTCAGGCTCAATCCATTCGCCATGCCCGCCTGGGCCAGCAGCTTTTTCGCGAGCGCTGGATCGTACGCATAGCCGGTCTTCGCCTCCGTGCTGCTGGGATACGGATCCGTCGCGGGAACTGCGCTGGTGCCGAACAACGTCTTCACGTACGTATCGCGATCGAAGGCCAGATTGATCGCGCGGCGCACCACCTGACTATCGAGACCGTGACGCTGCGTATTGAGCGCGACGAACGCCGTCATGAAACCGGGCACGTCGAGTACTTTCAACGACGGGTCCCGGCGCGCCGATGCAATGTCGTCCGGCTTCGGCGCGAGAGCGATATCGCATTCGCCGGCCTTGACCCGTTGAGCTCGCACGGTCGGATCGGGCGTAATCGCGTAGATCAGTCCATCGACCTTGGGCTTCGGCCCCCAGTAGTCTGGGTTCACCGTGTAGCGGATCGTCGCGTCCGGACGATAGCTCTTGAGAACGAACGGACCCGTCGATACCGGCTTGGCGTTCAGGTCTGCGATCGCGTTAGTCTTTAGCAGTTGCGCAAGATATTCGCTCGAATAGATCGAGGCGAAACTCATCGTCAGGATCGGCAGCAAGGTGGCGTCCGGATGATTGAGACCGATGCGGACCGTCAGCGGGTCGACCTTGTCGACCGACTTGATCAGCTTCGTGATCTGCATCGACTGTACGTTCGGCATCACCACGGTCGGCAACGCCTTGCGCCATGCGTTGTCCGGATTCAGCATGCGGTCGAACGTGGCGATTACGTCGTCGGCATCGAACGTCCGGGTCGGTTTGAAGTAATCGGTCGTCTGGAAATGGACGTTGGGACGCAAATGGAACGTATAGACCGCGCCGGACTGACTGACGTCCCAACTCTGCGCGAGCGCTGGCTGCACGGTGCCGGTGGCATCGTCGTACGTGACGAGCCCGTTGAAAATAACGTCGGCAGACGCATTCGTGATGGTCAGCGTGCTGTAACGCACCGGGTCGAATCCTTCCGGACTGGCTTCGGTGCAGACGACCAACGGCTTCGCAAAGGCACTCGCAAGCGGTAAAACCATGAGTAACGCAATAGCGGCGAATCGCAGTTTCATTGGATGTTTCTCGTTTGACTTGATCCCGGCCGCGGCACGCGTGCCACGGCCGGTGTCCAGCACAGGGTCACTCAGAAGTTCAGAAGTTGTGGGCGATACCAACGCGCACGTTGGCTTGTGTCTGCGTGCTCGACGGGGTGAATGCATAGCCGATCACCGCATTCACGCCGCTCGATGCGCGGAGGTAGCCCGCCGACGTGTAGATTCGCGTACTCTTCGACAGACTCTCGTAGAGACCGACCGACAGTTCGTTCCAGTGGTGATGCTCGAAGGTCGTGTACTGGTAGCCCGAGCGGAGCGCCAACGCAGGCGAGAGCTGATACGCGCCGCCAGCTTCGTACACGTGCATGAAAGACGACACATTGCCATCGGCCGACGTGATCTTGGTCAGGGTCGTGTTGGCCTTGATCGTGAGCTTGTCGAAGCTGTAGCTTGCGCCGATCCCGCCCGTATCGAGGTGGCTCACAGTCAGTCCGGTGCTCGAATACAGCGACGTGAGCTGACCGGTCGAACTGCTGACCCTGGCGGTCGTGGTGCCCAGGAATGACGACAGGCCGAGCGCGTTGTACGGATCGATTGTCGTGCTGTTCAGCTGCGAGTATGCCGCTGCCGCACTGAACGCGCCGGCGGTGTAAAGCACGCCGGCACTCCACGCTGAACCTGTATGGAAACTGCCGGCCGTATTGCTGAACGAATACATCGCGCCCGCGCTCAGACCGTTGAAACTCTTGCTTGCGAACTTGACCGAGTTGATCATTGTGTCGCCGCTCATGCGGTCGAGGTCGCCGAGGTGAATCGCATAGCCGTCGCCGTCCTGACTGATGTTATAGCGAGACGTGTAGTCGTTGATGAAGTCGTATTGCCTGCCGAGCGTCAGCGTGCCGAGCCAGTTGCTCAATCCCACCAGTGCAGTTTTGCCGAACATATAGCCGCTGCTGGGCTTCGAACTACCATCAGTCACACGAAAGCCAGAGCGAAGGTCGAATACGGCCTGTGTGCCGCCACCAAGGTCTTCCGTACCGCGCAACCCCCAGTAGTTGCTGTACACAACACCGCTGTCCATCTTGTATTGGTGTTGCCCACCCGTGTCCGTTATATAGCTCACCCCGTTGTCCATCCGCCCATAGAGCGTCACGCTGTTGTCCGCTCGCGCCGCCGATGTTGCCAGCATCGCAGTCATCCCTAAAACTCCAAACCCGAAAAAGAATCTTGATTTCATGTGCGATATTTTTGTGTGGATCCCATAGAAGCCAGACCGGAACCCGCGTGATGCCGCAATGCGCTGCACACCGGGTTCGGAGCTGCATTCCCGTCCATCGGGGAACGGGAATCACTGTATCGCGGGGCCGGGAGAAGAAAAAACTAAAACCCTTCGTTCAAATAGATCAATTTGAAATAACGTTCTATTTTGAAGACTAATTAGGAAAGGTAGCATTCGTTTATCGTTTCGAATGCAATAGTTAATTCTTACCGCCGATTACATAACTTTACCCATGTGCCAACTCCTTGCTCTCAGTTGTGCTGAGCCGACCGATGTGACCTTTTCATTCACGGGATTTGCGGCGCGAGGCGGCCTGACCGATCACCATGTGGATGGATGGGGAATCGCGTTTTATGAGGAGCGGGCATGCCGCTTATTCATCGACGACAAACCTGCCTGCCGTTCGCCCATGGCCGAATTTGTGAAGCGTTATCCGATCAAATCGCGCAATGTCATCGCGCACATCCGGAAAGCGACGCAAGGTGGCGCCAGTGCCGAGAATTGTCATCCCTTCATGCGCGAACATAACGGACAGCAATGGGTGTTCGCACATAACGGTGACCTGCGGGAGCGAAACTGGTGGGTGTCCGGTCCCTACGCGCCGGTGGGAACAACCGATAGCGAAACGGCCTTTTGCACGATCATGAATGTGATCCACAAGCGTGGCGTCGATCGGGATACCACGCCAGACGAACTGTTCGACGTAATAGAGGACATCACTCGCAACCTGAATCAGTATGGAATTTTCAACTTCCTGCTGTCGAACGGACAATCGCAGTTTGCCTACTGCTCCACGCGACTGGCCTACGTGATGCGTCGCTGGCCGTTCTCAAGCGCGAGACTCGTCGATGCCGATATGTCGGTCGACTTCTCCGCTTATGCGACCTCGGAAGACTACACGGCAGTGATCGCGACGACACCACTCACCGATGAAGCATGGACCACGTGCCAGCCGGGCGATCTGCTCATGTTTCGCGCAGGATCCCTGGTCAGACGCGCACACGTCCCTGTGCCGCCTCAGGTACTTGCTACCGCGCGATATGCACCTTCCGAGACATCGGGCACACCGGTTGTCTCGATGGGATGATTTGGCGTTGCGCCCTGGAAGCTGTCGACCAGCACTTCAGCGTCGCGCCGACCACCTTCGACTAACGCAAGGGATTCTTGATCGAGACGCCAGGAACACGAAGGTGACATTGGCTGGGACAGGCGCCTTATTTTTGGGTATAAGCTCTTCTATCACTCTATTGCTCTGGACAAGCACGGCTGGCTTCCTTTCGCGCACTTACAAAACATCAAGTCTCGCGCGATGGTCCCGATAACTCGATTGCACGTCGCTACCGTGCATTCGATTTTCGACCGTCTCGCCAAGCGCGGGACAAAGGAAGCGTCAGCCCATGTCGCCTGATCCGATCAACACGAACACGTCAGTCACCACACCGCCACCACCCGAGCCTCCTCCATCAAAGGATGCATCGTCGACAGCCAGCACGTCCGACCGCAGCAACGATGCACTGATAACAGCACTCAAGCAGACGTTGACGCGGCTCGGCATCGATGCATCAACGGGCTTAGCCATCAGCGACAGCACCAACGACGACTCCGACGCCTTGTTGCACAGGCGTGTGAGTGCCTCGAGCACGTCACTGGTCGCGGCGCTCTATCAGGCGCTCGAGCTGCAGCGGTCAATTGCCGTGGCTAACGGCCTGAGCACGTCGGGTAAGGAAACGAAAGACGCGCTTTCCCCCGCAACAGATATCCAGCCATCCAGTTCGGCCGTAAGCGGCTATCGCGATCTCGGCGCTCAGATTGCCGATCTGGCGAAGACGTCCCGCACGGTAGTAAGCGACGACGATAACGATACGGACGAATGGGATTTCGATATCGACGATTTCGAAAACACACCGAGCGCCGTCACAGAGTCAGGCGACCCGATGACAGCCGCAATCGGACAATTGAATCAGGCGTTACGGGATCACGTCACGACGCTCGCGCAGGATGCGAACGCGAAAGTCTCGCTAGTTGCGGTGCTCGACGGATTGTCAGACGAGACGAAGGGGGTTCAATGGCGGCCGCTCGGTGTGTTGATCGACGTGCAGGCGTAATGCGCGATCGACGTCGTCACGTCAATCGCGCATCCACCGCTTTTCCACCAGTCATGCGTTCATCCGCAGCGATCAGGCCGTGCCCCCGGGGTTTGGGAGAACCTGGCCAATATCGATGCGATTCCCATCAGGATCTGCCAGTACGAAACACCTGAGCTCGAACTCAGCATCGCGCAAGGCCTTGATGATCCGAACGTTGTGGGTCGTGCAGTGCTCATAAAGGACAGTTGCGTCTTCGACCATGAGGTGGGCTACGTTATTTAGCGATGCTTTATGGTTCTTGTTCTGCGACAGATGCAGTTCAGCTTTGTCCTTCTTCAGAATGAGTTATCGTAGCTCGATCTGCATCTGGATTCGGCCTGAGCGACGACAACAAAGGAGACGACTGTGAGATTGATGGCCATGATCGCCATCCTTTTGGCCCTTGTTGCCGCGCCTGCCCTCGCCGCCGATGTCGGCTTCGAGGAGGTCAAGATAACCAATGGTGCCGAGCCGCCGCTAACTGCCGGAATCTGGTACCCGACTAACGCGCCGGCGACACCGCACGCCTTGGGCAACTTCACCCAGACTGTGGCGCCGGATGCTCCGATCATCGGCCAACAACTGCCGCTGGTGGTGATGTCGCATGGCGGCGCAGGATGGTACGGCGGCCATTACGACACGGCTCTCGCCTTGGCTCACGCGGGCTTCGTGGTGGCGGCGGTCAGTCACACTGGCGACACTTTCGATGACCAGAGCGGCGTCTTGCAGTTGTGGCGCCGTCCCGCCCAGCTTCGCCGGCTGGTTGACTACATGCTCGACGAGTGGCGTTGGCGCGGGCGGCTGGACGCGGCCCGCATTGGCGCGTTCGGCTTTTCCAACGGCGGCTTCACCGTGCTCGTGGCCGCAGGCGGGGTCCCGGACCTGTCGGAGATCGCCCCATATTGCGAGGCACACGCTGATCATGATCTGTGCGCTGCTCTGAAGCATGCCGGCGTCGATCCGCATGTCGGCGCGGATGTTCCCGCAAGCGCCTGGGTCCATGACTCGCGCATCAAGGCTGTGGTCATCGCCGCGCCCGCGTTCGGCTTCGCGTTCGGCCGCGCTGGGCTAAGCAGCGTGCGCGCTCCGATCCAGCTCTGGCGCGCCGCCGAGGATCGTCATCAGCCGCACCCGTACTACGATGAGGCCGTACGCGCCGACCTGCCCCGAACGCCCGAGTATCACGTGGTCGCCAACGCAGGCCATTACGACTTCCTGCCGCCCTGTGACGCGAGTCTGTCCCGGAAGAAGCCAGAAGTCTGCGACAGCCTGCCGGGCTTCGACCGCGCGGCGTTCCATGAACAATTCAACACCGATGTGGTGCAGTTTTTCCAGGCAAGGCTGCGATAGAAAACTTCTCGTCTTTCGTGTGCCGACACCGCGAGTCATGAGGTCATCGACCGTCGCCCTTCGAGATTCGCGTCAGCGGTTGGCTGACGGCTCTGGATTTGCATCGGCACCATGCCAAACGATACGGTTGTCCAGCGCATGAATGAAACATTCCGTCTTCGCCAATATTTCATGGTTATTGATTAGGGATATGTGCAGACCAAAATCACGTAACCGCGCTCGAACACGCAAGCGCGTCTAATCATCCTCTACGGCGCTCGGCAAGGTATCTTGAGAGATTGCGCAGAAGATCATCCAGTCAGAAAAGACCGTCAAGCTGGTGCGGCATTGGTGATAAATTTCTGGGTTTCGAAACGTCCCAATGTGATTTCCATGATTCTGACCGGCCCTGAAGTTGCCTTTGCACTAGAGAATGCCGAGGCCCGGCATTTGGCGCTGCAAGTCGAAACTTACCGTGGACTCACGAAGCGTAAGGACATCCGTACGCTCGAGGTTTGCGGAGGTATTGCAGCGCTGACTGAAAATGTCTTCGGGAGAAAGCTGAATCACGTCACGGGACTTGGTATGGGTACGCCGGTCAGCGCGGACGCTGTTGAGCGGCTTGAAACTGCTTATAGCGGGCGGGCGCTCGATGTAGAGATCGATCTCTGCCCGCATGCAGATGACACTGCGCTCGCCGTGCTGACAGCGCGTGGATACGCGGCCAATGCATTCAGTAACACCTACGTCCGGATGCTTCTGGATGAGGATCTCACAGCACGGCCGCCTGACGGGATCGAGATCGTGACCGATCGCGCCGTCGTCGAGGACGTCTTTGTGGCACATTCGATTGCAGGGTTTGAAATACAGGCGGTACGTCGATCGCCAATCCTGCTTGAAGCACTTGCGAAGATCGCCGTTGCGAGAACAGATACTACGTTGTTTGCAGCAAAGCTAAACGGCTCTCTCGCGGGCACCGGAGGCATGAGCGTCATTGAAACTCCCGTGGGAAAAATCGCGCATCTCTACATTGCCAGCACGCATCCTGCCCATCGTGGTCGCGGAATTCAACTCGCACTAATCCGGGCGAGACTGGCCGCAGCACAGCAAGCGGGCTGCGCAATGGCGAGCATTACCGCTCGACCTTACAACACTAGCGCTCGCAATACTGAACGGGCCGGGTTTAGCCTTGCTTATACAAAAGTAACGCTTGTTAAGCGGTTCTCCCCGGCTGTATTTCAATGATTCTTTTGCATCAGCCGTTGAGCGTCTGGCCCAATTGTCGGTGAGACTCCAACAGCAGGAGGCGATAGTAAGCTCCGCCGGGTAGTGCCACAGGAAGACGCGACGACGGGTCCTCTGCATGGTTGCCGCGGTTTCGATTGAACGAGACAATCGATCAGCAGCTTGTGGCCGAGCGCTCCCGGTGCGCACATAAGCCACAGAAATTTGAGGCAAGCGCAGAGGCCGACACAAAAGTGACGGCCGCTTGAGTTTCCCGGCGACTCAGTGATGCGCGACGCTGTAAACGTCCCAACGCGGATCCTGATAACGTGCCCTTATGCCCTGTTCCAATTCAGCCGTGCTGCCATATTGGAACAGACCCTCCTCGATGTCGTAGAAGTCCAGCCGCCCGACGCGCGTGTCCACCGCCATCACGTGGGTATCGTTGGTGATCAGGTACACCCCTGGTGTGGCCAAGACGATTCCGAACAATGCCGTGAGCGACACCTGATCGCCCACCTGAGCACCCTGCAGATCTGCCTGCTGCAGGAGGTCGAGCGTCGCCTCTCGTTCGGTTCCCACGTTCCAGCGGTACTTCACTTGCAAGATGCCTGTGCGCAACTTGTCCGGATTGGAGTCCTTAGGTGCGACAGCAGGATCGAGCGCGTTCTTCGTCCACAGCACGCTGGCCGCCGCACACCAGCCATAACGGCGAAGAATTCTGCGGTCGCCGGCCTCGGTTTGCGAACTGTAGTAGTCGTTGCGCGATGCGAAGAGTTGGATTTCTGACATGATATGAGCCCCAATCGACATACGTGAAGCATTGGGCAACATGCGGCCCAATGCACCCCGGACCACCCGGGACGAGACCAGTCTATGGGGCGCCCTCAAGGCACGATATCCAACGGATGGGCCAAACGTAGACAAGGGGCTTATGACATAGGCCCTTCCTCCTGTATTGCCGGCAGCCAAGCTGCTAAAGGCAGTTAACGCTCCTTCTTTTTCGCCTGTGCAGCGACCATCCAACAGACCACCGCACCCGCAGCCCAACCGCATGCGAACATCAGTTCGAGATCGAGCAAGCCTTGAAAATTCTCCGCATTTTCGTAGCTGCATGTCTGATGAGTTTGGAACTGGATGCAACCAGTTTGCATGTCTTGAAAGACCACAAACAGTTTATACAGACCGAATGCCGTGAATACCACGGCAATGAGAGCGAACTTCTTCGAGTTGTTCATCACACGCTCCGTTGCTTCGTTCTAACACGATATCAATCGTCAACGATCCATGTGTTTAGGTCGAGTATCCCTTCCTGACCGCTTTGCGTCTATCGGTGACCTTCTTGATTCTCTATTCGAACAAACTGAACACCATGTGCTAGCTGTTACGCGATGCCGCCATCCTTCTGCAATTGCTGAAGTACACGCATCGCCGTCTGTGCCGATTCGAGAGGAACAAAAATATGATCGTGGTATGCGCCCGCTACCACGTTACAACTGATGCCGGAACGCCCCAATGCAGTGGCGAATGCTGCGGTCAATCCGACCGCCTCCAAGGCTGAATTCACGGTCAACGTAATCCAGGCACACTTGAACAACGGATTCAAGCCGCTGATCGCCGCGTCTGTCTCACTCATAATGACCGACAAGCCCTCCGGCTCCCGGATTGACGCCACGATGACGGCTGGGTCAATGGCATGACCGTTCTTGACTGAAGCAAACACAAACACGCCCGGGTTAAGCGCCGGCTCCAAGGTTTTCAGTAAAACAGAAAGATCGGAAACTGGGTTCATGTAATCTCCTGTGCGGCATTGTTCTGGGCCATTCGGGCTTCGTTTAGCTTAGGGAGCGTCGTTTAAACCGAGCCGGACAAAGATTCAGGCGATTGATTGTGTCAGGACATCACGCAACGCGGTGTCTCGGGCAGCGCACCACCTGCGCGTACCGATTAAACATCGCCGTGCGCTGTCGCCTCCGCGCGAAGAAACTCGATCAAGGTATCAAGCATTCGATGCCTGCGCGTTGGCCCGCGACGCAACACGAAGCGCCAGGAAGCCGGTCGGGACAGAACAGGAAAGAGGCGTACCAGACGCCCACTGCGCAGCTCCGGGTCAATCAGCGGCGAGCGTCCGAGCGCAAGTCCAGCGCCTCCGACTGCCGCACCAATCACCTGGCTGAAGCTGCTATAGCGGACGATCTTCGTTTCAAAATCGTCCGGCAGACCGAACTCCCCCGACCAGCTGCGCCAATCGATTTCAGGGGCATTCTCGTGCACCTCCTGAAGCAGGCGACAACGACAAACCGCCTTGGATGCGAATGGATGCAGCTCAGGACTGCACACCGGAAACACATCCTCCCGCAAAAGGACGACGTCATCCGGACGCAGCGCGCGTTCAGGTACGTGCACGACGGCGAGGTCGATGGCGTGTCCAGCGAAATCTGGTTCGCCATCCTGAATGATGGCGTTCAATGGTGTGTCCGGATGGCTGGCGGAAAACTCGGCAAGACGGCGAGCGAGCCACATCGTCGAGAACGGCACATTTGCCGACACGGTCAGCCGTCTGGCGACGCCTTTGATCTGCGCACAGGCCTCTTCCAGCAGCGACAGCGCGCCGCTCGCCGCCGGCAACAGGCTGGCCCCCGCCGGTGTCAGGCGAATGCCGCCGAGGCCCGTGCTGCGCTCCAGCAGGCGCGCGCCCAGCGACTCTTCCAGCCCGCGGATCTGATGGCTCACTGCGCTGGTTGAGACATTCAACTCGGCCGCCGCGCGGGCGAAGCCGCCGAGCCGCACCGCCGCCTCGAAGGCGCGCAACGCTGTGAGTGGAGGGATATCGGACATAGGGAGGTATTGTAGGATATTCAACACCCCTTGAAAAACCATCTTTTGCTTGTCCCTGTCGCGCGAGGTAACGTCGCATAACGCCGATATGGCACTAATCCGACCGGAGGCAGGAATGTATTTCGACAGCAGGCTATGGGTGATGATGGCGGGGCTGCGGCTGCGCGTTGCCGGCGCAGTAGCCCTGGGCCTGATCGCCATGGGCTTCGGCGTTCTGCGCTTCGTGTTCCTCGGTCGGGTTCTCGCGCTGGCGTTCGAAGGCGCGCCGCCGCAGCAGATTGCGCTTGCCGCAGCCGGCACGGTCGCTTGCATGCTGCTGCGGGCCGCACTCGACCATCGCCGGGTCGTCCTCGCGCAGGGCACGGCCGGGCGCGTTCAGTCGGTGTTGCGCGCGCGCCTGTTCGACCGCATCGCCGAACTTGGCCCCGCCTGGTTCGGCGCCGAGCGGACCGGCGGCGTGATGCTCGCCGTCATCGACGGCGTGGAGCAGTTGCAGACCTTCTTCGGCGCCTACGTGCCACAGCTCATCATCGCCGCCTGCGCGCCGGTGGTGATCTTCGCCGTGCTGGCATGGTGGGACGTGCCGACCGCCGGGGTGCTGTTGGTCGCCGCGCTCGCGACGCTCGCGCTGCCGATGCTGGTCCACAACGCCGACAAGCACGCGGCGATCGCCCGCGCGGCCGCGTTCAAGGCGTTCGGCGAAGAGTTCCTCGACGCGGTGCAGGGTCTGCCGACGCTCAAGGCCTTCGGCCAGAGCGACGCCTTCGCGCGCAAGCTTGCCGAACGTGCGAGAGCCTTGTCCGGCAGCACCTTCTGGGTCCTCGCGCTGGGTCTGCTAACGCGCTTCTTCACCGACCTCGGCACAGGGCTCGGAGCCGCGGCCGCGATTGCGGTGGGCGCCTGGCGGGTGCAGCACGGCGAAATGAGCCTGGAGGCCTTGTTGATCATCCTGATGGCCGGCACCGAGATCTTTCGGCCGTTGCGCGATCTGCGCTCGGTGCTGCATCAGGGCATGATCGGCCAGTCGGCGGCGAATGCCATCCATACACTGCTGGAAGCCCGCAGCGACGCCCCGGCCGGAGGCGCGGCGCACGTGCCGGATCTGACGCCGAGTATCGCATTCGATAGCGTAGGTTTTGCCTATCCGGGCCGCCGCGCGGACGCCCATGCCGGGTTGAGCTTTGAGATTGCCGCCGGTGAGACGGTGGGGATCGTCGGGCCGAGCGGCGCAGGGAAATCGACCATCCTGCGCCTGCTGTTGCGGCAGCACGATGCGCAGGCCGGTTCGATCAACATTGGCGGTCACGATATCCGCACGCTCGACCCCGATCAGGTGCGCGGCATGATCGCGATCGTCGCGCAGGACACCACGCTGTTCGACGGCACGATCGCCGACAATCTGCGGCTCGGCCGGCACGACGCCAGCGACGCCGACATGGTCGCCGCGGCCGGCGCGGCCAACATCCACGACTTCATTAGCGCGCTGCCCGATGGTTACGCGACGCGTATCGGCGAGCGGGGCGCCACGCTCTCCGGCGGCCAGCGTCAGCGCATCGCGATTGCCCGCGCACTGCTGCGCGACGCGCCAATCCTCGTGCTGGACGAAGCGCTCTCTGCCGTCGATGCCGAGAACGAAGCGGTCATCCAGCAAGCGCTGGACCGGTTGATGCGAGGCCGCACCACCTTGATCCTGGCACACCGCCTGTCGAGCGTAATCGGCGCCGACCGGATCCTCGTGCTGGAACAGGGGCGCGTGGTCGAGAGCGGCACGCATGCCGAATTGATCGTCCGTGCGGGCGCGTATCGCCGCCTGATGGGACCGCAGGTCGCCGCGGCAGGCGAACGCCCGGCGGTAATCGAACCGGCGCGCGCCGCGGCGGTGTCGTCGGGGCCGCAAGTGCGGCCGCTCTCCGAAGACGCCGCCGCGATCGGCTGGGGCGATACATTGCGCACCTTGTTGCGCTTCGTCAGGCCATGGCCAATGAAGCTGACGCTGACCGTGCTGTGCGGCATCGGCCGGGTGCTGAGCTTCATCGGAGTCGGCGTGCTGGGCGCGCTCATCGTTGCCGGCGTCGCCTCGGGACGGCCGGTCCTGGGGTTGATCGTCGGGCTGTTGTGCGCGGCCCCGGTCGCGGCAACGCTGCACTGGCTGGAATCCTGGCTCGCCCATGACATGGCTTACCGCCTGCTGGCGGAAATGCGCATCGCCCTGTTCGCCAAGCTCGAGCGTCTCGCGCCTGCCTATCTGCTGCGCCGCCGTTCCGGCGACCTGGTGGCGCTGGCCACCCAGGACGTGGAGACGGTCGAGTATTTCTACGCGCATACCGTGGCCCCGGCTTTCGTCGCGGTGCTGATTCCCGCCAGCGTGCTGGCGCTGCTGGCATGGGCGGCCTGGCCGCTCGCGCTGGTGCTGCTGCCCTTCCTCGCCTGGGCCGGTCTGACGCCGGTGTTCGCACGCAGCAAGATCGACCGTCTCGGCGGCCTCGCACGCGCTGCATTGGGGCAGCTTGGCGCGCATCTCACGGAGACGATCCAGGGCCTCGCCGAACTCGCCGCCTTCCAGGCAACGGGGCGACGCCGCGCCGTATTCCTCGCCGATATAGCGGCTTACCAGAAGCAGCGCTCGGCGCTGCTGGACGACCTGTCGCGGCAGAGCGCCGCCCTCGAGGTGGCGACCGGCCTGGGGGGGCTTGCGGTCGCCTTACTGGGCGCGGTGCTCGCCTCGCGCGGCTGGTTTGCTCACGAATGGCTGCCGTTGCTGGTGCTGGTCGCCGTCGCCGCCTTCATGCCCGTTGCGGAGATTGGCCAGGTGGCCCGCCAGTTGGCCGATACGATCGCCTCCACGCGCCGGTTGCATGTCGTCGAAGCGGAGGCCGAGCCAGTGACCGATGGCGACCTGCCGGTGCCCGCGAATCCGCAAGTGCAGATCCATTCGGTGAGCTTCGCCTACCCGGGCCGCAGCGCCCAGGCGTTGGACCGGGTGAGCTTTGCCGTGCGTCCCGGCAGCACTGTGGCGCTGGTCGGCGCCTCGGGCGCGGGCAAGTCGACGGTCGCCAATCTTCTGCTGCGCTTCTGGGATCCGCAGCAAGGCGCGATCAAGCTGGGTGGCATCGATTTGCGCCAACTGCGCCTCGCCGACCTGCGCAACCATATCGCGCTGGTCGCACAGGATACCTACCTATTCAACGACACGCTGGAGGCAAACATCCGTCTCGCCGGTCGCGACGTGTCCGACGCGGATGTCCGCCGCGCCCTGGACCGGGCGGCGCTGAGCGAGTTCGTCGACCGTTTGCCGGACGGCCTCGCCACTCGGGTGGGCGAGCGTGGCGTGCAGTTGTCAGGCGGGCAGCGTCAGCGGGTGGCGATTGCACGCGCCTTCCTCAAGGATGCGCCGATCCTGATCATGGATGAAGCGACCTCGCATCTCGACACGATCAGCGAGCAACAGATCCGCGCCGCGCTCGACGAATTGATGACGGAGCGCACCTCGATCATCATCGCGCACCGTCTGTCAACGATTCAGAATGCCGACACGATTCTGGTCATGGATGCCGGGCGTGTCATCGAGGCGGGCTCGCATGACGAGTTGTTGAGTGCCGGAGGAGTCTATGCGCGCCTCGTTGCACATCAGTCCGGCGTGGTTGCCGCGTAGCGGATCTCATGCTCCCTTCTTATAGAGGGCTTTCAACTGCGACAACTCTTCCATAAATTTATTCTTAAGTTCCTGCGGCCCTACGATTTTCAAATTTGAACCGTATTCCAGCAGCTTCCGCGCGCCGTGCTCGATGGATTCGATGGGCATCAAAAACTCTTTCCATCCTGATGGCACCTCCGCACTACCTGCACCCTGCAAAACTGGAGCGGTTTTAATACGCGCGTTGGCCAACCAGTTCTCGCCGCGCGGCGACACGGCGATATGTGCCGTCAGCCGATAAAGATCAGTCTCGCACCGGTTCATGGCGTCACGCCAGTGCTTCGCCAGATCAAATCGCGCAGGACGCTTGAAACGACGGCGGGAGGTCTTGAGTTCATTAATATTCGCTAGCCGAAAGGTCAGTGCGCCGGGCTTGCCCACCATCTTGGCAATCAGGTACCAGGTACCTCCCTTGAGCACCAAACCAAGCGGTTCAAGTTCGCGGCTGGATAAACCTTGCCAACTCTCGTACTTCACTTCGATACGGTACGAGCCCCAAACGGCATTGGCGACTTCACGCAGAAATAACGGCGTTTCTTGCGCACGGTACCAATCCACAGTGTCAATGTGAAGTCGGCTGGCGACACGATCAGCCCGCTCGCGCGAGTCCGGAGACAGGCTGGCAATCATCTTTAGCCGCGCCGAGGTTGCCATGCCGTCCAAGCCCAGTTCTGTCGCAGGCCCGGGCAAACCTGCCAGAAACAGCGCGTGCGCTTCGTGCTCCGTGAGCCCTGTGAGATCGGTACTCCAACCCTCGCGCAATTGAAATCCTCCATTGCGACCTCGATCCCCCCAAATGGGCACGCCAGCAGTGGAGAGCTGATCGATATCGCGCAAGATCGTGCGCTCGGAAACCTCCAGTGCTTCAGCCAAAGCCGGTGCGGTCATACGCCCGCGCGCTTGCAGCATCATCATGATCGACAAAAGGCGGCTGGCTTTCATAAACGACACCCTACCTGAAAATACATGACATAAGGTGTCATGTTAACGGACTTATTATCTGCCACACCCCTAATCTGCTCGATCATCAAATCAATTGAGGAGAGACAAATGAAAATAATTTCCGGACCCCTGAGCATGTTCGGCGCCAAGGTCGAGATCGCGGCGCACGAGAAGGGCATCGACTTCGAACTGGTGATGGCGCCGTTTGACCAGCAACGCGGCTACGAACCCAAACATCCAGATGTATTGCGCGTCAATCCGAAGCGTCAAGTGCCGGTACTGATAGACGGCAACCTGGAGATTTTCGATTCCACGCAAATATTTGAGTATCTTGAGGACCTGAAGCCCAATCCCGCCTTATGGCCGGCGCATCCAAAGGCGCGCGCCGTCGCGCGTCAGTTCGAACACTGCAGCGATGAAATCTATTTCCCCCACATTGTCCGACTGATGGGTCTTGAAGATGCGCCGGATGATCCTGCGGCGCAGACCGCGCGCAAAGAAGCGTTGCAATACTATCGACGCATGGAACGAGTTCTTGCGAATCGAGAATTTCTGGCCGAGACCTATTCCTATGCCGACATTGCGTTTTACATGGCGCAGTTGTTCGGCGTGCGCAAGGGCGCGCCGATAACAGGAGAAACGCCCAACCTGCTGGCTTGGCGTGAACGGATGACCGCACGTCCTGCCGTGCGAAAAGTTGCCGGTGCTATGGCGGGATATCTTGCCTCGATTGGAAACGCGGTCCCCGATTTCCTTCAAGGACTTAACTAGCAGCCTGTTGAAAACCTCGTGCTATTCAGGGCGTCCAGCGATAAACAGTAATACTGGACCCCTTAACGTTGTTCTTCGTCACCACGTACTCACCCGTCGATCGAAGGTATGCCCTGACGCCGTACATCGAATCGATAGCGCTGCTGGCGTCGACTTCAGCGGTATTGGTGTTGACCAACGTAGTGTCGAGGTTACCCGTAGCAAGATTGAACGCATCGATGTTCGGCAAAGCTTGCCCGGTACCGAACCAATAGCCGACGAAGAGATAGCTGCCGGCCGCGTCAATCGACTTGGCGCCGACATGGGGGAGCTTGATCACCGGATTAGGCGTCGTGGTGTTGCCCGCGCTCCAGCCGTGATACACCTCGATCCGCGTGCCTATCCCCGTCCAGTCCGTACTCCCAACAACGCCCTGTCCGAGAATCATGGTGTCGCTGTCCGCGAGGTAGACGATGCGCGTCAACGGCTTGATGCTATCGGGAATGCGAATAGGGACACCGGGTCCCCATGTTGGCTTGCCGCTAGCGTCGAAGCCGATCAACGGGTAGTGATAGATGTAGCCGGTCTTGTCCAAGCCTGCCCACACGCCCCCTTTGCTGTCGATGCAGAATCCGTCCCTGACCGATGCTGTCGTCTTGAACGCCGGACCGGGAAGTGTGGCGTCCGGTATTGCGATGTAGCCATTCGCAGCATTGAAGTGGAAGAAGTAGTAGATATCGGGATTCTGGCCAGACGCCACGAGGATCCTGTTGGCACCGACGGCGGCAAGTTGACCGAAGTGCTCATCCCGCGAGCGATCGTTGATGTTGATGCGTGGATCGGACGGATAGGCGATCGGATCGACCGTGTTCGCTACGAAGGTTCCCCCAGCGGTGCCGGTGTAGATGTTGGTGCCGCCATAGAAGTAGACGCCGTCGGTACCTGGGTCCGCAGCGGCGATCCCCTCGAAGTTGAGAGACTGAAGCTTCCATTGCAGGCGACCCGAACTGTTGTAAGAGTGAATGTCGGTGCCGCCGTCGCGGCCGAGGTCCCAGCTTCCGCCCCACGGGTTGTTGAGCACATAGAGGTTGCCTGCGGTGTCCTTGCCGATGCCAACGACGCGTGTGAAGCGCTTGTCACCAACCTGCCCTTTGATTCCCGTCGTGGTGTCGAGATAACCGCCCTGAATGCCGAACGTGCCGGCCAGCGCCGGTGTGCCCGAAACTTTGTAGCGCTTGATATTCATATCGGGACCTTCGTCGCCGACCATGAGCTGCCCCGACGACGCATCGAAATAGAGCGCCGATGGCAGCGACCCACTTGGCATACGGATGGTGTTCAACAGGGCGCCGGTTGGACTGAACCCGACAATCGAGCCCTCACTTTTCTGCGCAACCCAAACATTGCCTGCGCCATCCAGTGCGAGAGCACCCGGGCCCGTGATGTTGATGTCCCGCTGCCAGACACCGCCGGTAGTGAAGATCCGGACGCGGTTGCCATAGAAGTCGCTCGCATAGAGGAGCGAGCCCGCCGTGGCGAGTCCAGTGACGACGTCGACCCGAGGCTGATTGTTCGACGCGCTGATCTGAATCAATAGATCACGAGCCTTGGTGGTGCGGTTGTATCGTCCCACCGCGCCGCTTCCGTACGTCCCACCGGGCTGCAGCGCCACGAAGATCGACGTCGCGTTGCCCGTGATCGCGCTGCCCTGAAACTCGCCGTGCGCGCCCATCGAGCCGAGGCTCTTGCCAGCCTGGTAGATAGCGACGCCACCCTCGTACTCGTCCCACATGGAGGCCGTATAGATGACGCCTTCCGGCGCGACCCACATGGAACGCGCAGTGTTACCCACGTGGGCAGCGAGGGTGCCATAAGTGTTCGCCAGCCAGTCGGTGGTGTTTTCCGCCTGACACGCCGGCGCAATCGTTGCGATGGTGGCGATCGCCGCGGCGAGTAGCACAGCATGAATTCGTTTTTTCTCAATCATGACTGATGCTCTCCAGAACGTAGTGATCATTCACGTGAATAGTCGGCCAGTCAGATTTCAAATTCGTGATCGGTGACCCACGTATGACCATACGCAACGCATTGCGCCTTTACAAGCCGCACTACGACTTTGCATGCCGATGTGAATTGATCTCCCCTCTCCTTCTCGCGCAACAGGTAATATTTCGCCTTGTCCCGGCGTATCGCTATGCATAGCGAATGAATCAGGGCGTTTTGACCGTTACCAAAAAACATAGGGGTGGAGTCGATGAATCGAAAAGAAATCAAAGCGCAGGTCGTGCAGCTTCTATCGAACGGCGTTGCGAAATCCGAAGTGTTCACCAGGTTGACGGGACAAGGCGTCAAGGATCGTCTGCTTGCCTATTTCATCGCAGCGCACGCAGATCCTGAACGATGCCGTGCAAACCGCGGCCATCTGATTGCCGTTCGGGTCATCGCGTGGTTGCAGGTCATTGTTGGCTTGTTGGCGGGATACGCTGTTGGCAGCGAGATATCTGCCGTGGCGGGGTTGATCGTCGCGGCGGTGGCTGTGGCGATTTCCCTGTTGTTCGTCTGGGGTTTTACGAAGAACAATGTCGGCGCCTACAACGCCTATCTGATTTTGGCGATTACACAATTGCCAAGGCAGTTCACGGACTTTGCGGAACATCCCATGTCAACCTTGATTGGTTGTCTGATCGGGGTGGGGTTGTTCGCCTACATCTGGTACGTCAGAACCCGGATCTTTCCTGATTTCAATTTCATGTCACCTAAAAAATTGAATGGGAAGTACGTCTTCTCGGAGTAACCCATCGGGCAGTGACAGTAACCGCGAGACGCTGTCTTTTTGGACGGCGAAATTTCTACCGATATGTGACGCGTTTCATTCGTCTCGGATCGGTTGATTTTGCAAATGGTCGAATTCGATTCGCGCCTGTTCAACCCGAATCCGTCAACATGAGGGGTAGACATGAAAGCAATCGAAAGCAAGCGCTCTTCCATGCATATTGGCTCGCGGGCGGCCGCGTGCCTGCTGGCGGCGGGGTTTGCCGCTTCAACCAGTTCGGCGGCCAGCGCGGCCGATTCCATCCTTCTGCCTCAGGATGCGCCGCACTACAGGACCGGAGACAACTGGACCTATGTGTGGTCCGACCTGCTGTCCGGAAAGAGTAGGACCATCACGCAAACCGTGACGTCCGTCAATGCGGATGGGAGTGCATCTCTTCAGATAGGGTCCGGAAGCGGGCATGTAGAGCTGACCTCTGAAGCAAACGTGATTCCCAATGCAGCCGCCCAACACGCCTGCGGTATCGCGCTTCATTTTCCGCTGCGGGCCGGAACGCGCTACGAAGCGGACTGCCAGGCCGCCGGCGAAGCGAGCACGACTGTGCTGCGGCGCGCCCAATGCGAAGTGCAAGGTGTGGAAGAGATCAAGACAAGGGCCGGCTCGTTCTCCGCGATCAAGATCAGGATGACGGGAGTCTGGACGCCGCAATCTGGCTTTGGGGGTGGACCGATGGAGGAGACACTGTGGTATGCCCCAACCGCCAAGCGTATTGTCCGTGAGGAGTTTCAAAGCCGCATGGCCGGAAAGGGCGTACCTGCGACGACCTCAACTGAGTTGGTGCGTTACGCGGTGAGACAGTAGCGCGTCGTTCGGCTGTATCGGCCATCGAAATTGGAGCGTCAGCGCGCGGGTGAACGGACCTTGCCGGCCACCACTAATGTGCGTTTGTCTGGTGTGACGTCGTATTCGACCGTTTGCGCTGGTGTAACGGCACCATAGGAAACGCCGTTCACGTAGACGGTCCCGCCCTTCAGTTCAATCGTGTCGCCGCCGACCCGCGCGGTGCCCTGTTCGCCCTGTAAAACTGCGCCGGCGCAACCTTGACTTGTAAAACTGCGGACTGTCGTAGTCGGCTTCACAGGATTCCCTTGCTGGTCCGGAAAGAAAAAATGCGGGACAAAAGGGCCATGTAGCGCAGCATTTTCCGCGCTGCATGGCTGTGCATCCTTGCTGTCGGCGCCGTGGGCGGTTCCGAAACTGATCATGCACCCGGCAAGCGTGGCAATCGTCGGTGGCAACAGTTTGTTCATGCTGATATCCGTTATGTCGTGAGTCCCTTAGACCGGAAATCGATTGCCGAATAGCGCGGTGTCCGCGTCTGGCTGAAGCATGACGTCTCAGCACTGGGCGCGCCGCTAGTCATCGGCCGCCTCGTCTTCCTCCATTGTGTCGATCGTGTCGTCATCCTCGGAACGCGTCAGGACAAACTCAGCAATCGCATCCCAGTGCCGCAACGCCTTGACGCGATCACCGTCCATTACAAACTCGAACGTCGTCTCCGGGCTCAGGTAACTGCGGAACTGCAGGTCTTTGAACGGCACCAGAACTTCAGTAGGCCCGTTTGGAAAGCGCAGAGTGAGCTTCTGTTCACGGTTCAGCCGCACCACGGCTTTGATCCCAATCGCCGTTACGTAGGCGCCCGTGATTTTGTCGATGACGGACTGGGGCACCGTATCGGGTGTCCGCTTGAATATCGCCTCGGCCTGATCGAGCCACAGCACCGCCCGGTCGATGTCACCCAGCGAACTCGTCTGGAACAGGACGGACCATGCGCCGTCGACTTCGTCATCGGGGGTGTCGAAACGGTCGTAATGGAAATGGTTCAGAGGAAGACAGATATGGCGGAATGCCAACTGCAACTGATTATTCTCGAGCGAGATCGTCAATGGACCATACGCAGGGTGTTCGTATCGACCGGCATAGCCGGCCAGACCATGCGACGGGCAGGTATTCGGTACGGGGTTCGGCACAACTCTTTGGCGAGCTTCCCTAAGGCTGTTCCTCGCCCGCCTGGTGAAATCGAAAAGCCGCTGAATCCAGTCCGTTGGCGGCAGACCCAGCAGACGGTCATAGATTTCATAGCCCACGGCATTGCGCAGGATCGCGCAATGGTCGCCGATAACAAAGACGTTTACGCCGATCTTCTCGTTCGGCAAATACGAAACTTGCGAATGGAATGCGCGAAGATCTCCACCGTGACTTGCTAACAGGTGTCCTCTGTACGACGCCGTTTGTCGACCCATGCCATAGATGCCATTCAGTTCCGGCGTGAATCCCAGAACTTCATTCATCGCGTCAGGAACTGCAACGCCTGGTGCCAGCGTTGCCTTGAGAATACGCTCGGGAATCACCTGCTTGCCGGCCACCCGGCCTTTATTCATCAGCATCAGCAACCAGCGGGACATGTCATTCATTGTGGCGACAATGCTGCCGGCGGGGCTCGATTCGTCGGCGTCCATGTACGGCGGCTGCCACAGTTCATCGCTGTCGCGCTTCTCCAGAAATGGCACTGCAGGTTCTGCTCGCGTGAGCATGTCGGCTATGGTGAATGCCGTGTCAGTCATGCCAAGCGGCGTAAGTATCTCGTCCCGCACGAAGTGGTCCCAGCGCTTCCCGCTCAACAATTCTATGATGTGGCCAACCGCGTCATACATCATGTTGTTGTAGATGAATTTCGAGCGCAGCGGCGCAGTCGGCTTCATGAAACGAATTCGCTCGAACAATTCTGCCAGCGAGAGGCGTGCCTCGTACCAGATCATGTCGTGCCGCGGTACGCCCGTCCGATGACTCAGCATATCGCGCAGCGTGACGGCCTCATCGAGCGCCTTGTCATAAAAGCGCAGGCTGGGGACGAATTCGCGGATCGGCCGGTCAAAACTGAGCAGGCCGCGATCGACGAGGAGGCCCGCCGCCACAGCCGTAAACAACTTCGTATTCGATGCAATTGGGAACCACGTTGCCGCGGTGTACGGCAACTTGCTGGCGTGGTCGCGATACCCGTAGCCCTTCGAGAGCACAATCTCGTCGTCCTTGGCGATGCTTACGCCGATGCCCGGCACGTTCCAGTCGCTGATCAACTTCTCCATGAAACCGTCAAAATCACCCAGTTCTCTCAGCATCGAATTTGTCCTTTAACGGCAAGTTGATCGTCGGAAAACGTTTATTGCGCTTTCTAAGGCATTCGGGATGAAACCGATGGAGATCGTAAAGCAGAAAGGGGAAGTAAAGCAGAGTTGCCTGACACATGACTTTCATATGTCAAAGCAGGCGGGCAGTCACTCAAATTGTTGAACTGGTCCGTCGTTCGGAGGATGACGCGCCGTTCATTTCACAGTCTTTTGGCGCTTTGGATGCGTTCGGCATAAACCCGATGCCGCTCGGCAAGTGGTTTCGTCAAGCCCTTTCACATCCTGTGAGCTGATGAAGTCTGAGCGGTTGATTTCTTTCAGCGCGCCCACCGTTTGCGAGAGACGATGGCGAAGCTCACGGCGATCGCGCCCGTCTGAACTTGGGGATCATCTGCCGAAGATACCCCGGCGAAGCGAGGGCGACGCGGGCCGCGCTTCCTACCAATCAAAGGATCCTGCGCAGGTTCAGGATCGCTGGCGCGATCGTCAACCGAGACCTCTTTGCGGCCCGGCTGGTGTGAATGACACTTGGGGCTCGTTGAGGCCATGGGTAATCTCGTGTGAAAGGACATACCCGTATTGAACAACTCGTCCATCGATTAGTAAAATGAATGATTTTATCGATACGATAACGAGCTGGAATGGAACTCAAACTGCTGAGAACGTTTTTGTCGGTCGTCGAGCTGCGTCATTTCGGGCGCGCGGCAGACGCTCTGCACATGAGTCAGCCGGCGTTGAGCAAACAGGTCGGCGCGCTGGAGGCGAGCCTGGGCGCGAAGCTGTTCGAGCGGGGCCGCCATGGCGCGGAGCTGACGCGGTTCGGGGAAATTTTCCTGCCCGATGCGCAAGCGCTCGTCCACGACGCCGACGAGATTCTCGCGCGTGCGCGAGAGGCTGGCAGCGGCAGGCGTGGGCATTTGCGGATCGGCATTTGTCTGTCCGTGCTGACGATCGCGCCGCAGATCATTGCCGACTTCCGTCAGCAGTATCCGGGCATAGCCGTCGCGTTGAGTGACCTGTCTTCCGCTGAGCAGACGCGCCGCCTTCTGGCGGGGAAGCTGGATGTGGGCTTTATGCGGGCGCCTTCGGTCGACGGTCTCTCGTCGCTTCGTGTGATGGAAGAGACACTTGCTCTGGCGTTACCCCCACGCCTTGAGCACGTGCGTCTTCCCTCCGATTTTGGCAAGCTGAATGAAATAGGCTTCCTGGCCTTGCGGCGTGCGCGTGGACCCGGCCTCGCTGCGCAAGTCGAAAGCTGGTGTCGCGAACAGGGCTTCGTACCAAACGTGACGCAACAGGCTGATGATGTGCAGTCTGTCCTGGCATCTGTCGCTGCTGGAGTCGGCGTCGCGTTCGTTCCCTCGCGTGCGCAACATCTTCTTCGGGACGCTACCGTCCTGCCGCTTCGCGGGAGGCACGCGAAGTGGCGTGTTGGGCTTGTGTGGGCGGATGCGCAGAAGAATCCGGTTACGTCACGGTTTGTCTCGTTTGTGCGCGCCGCGCTGAAAGGCGGCTGATTCTTGTTTCCTGCGACAACATACCTGAGAGGCGAGTCGTAGTTCGCGTCCCAATGATTCGGACGTACCACACTACTACTCGCCTGCCCTTCTTGATCGCCTAGTGTTGCGCGACGAACGGTTGCTGACCCGCGTTAAGGGGAATATAGGACGAGAGAGCGAATGAAAGATGCTCGATGGAGTGGGACACTTCCCGCAGCGCGAAGCGCCGCGGGACGTTGTCGATGCCATTCTGCAGTTCTGTCGATAAGACTGAGCGGAGGCTTGCCGCACTGGCTGACGGCGATCCGCAGCACGCGCCCCGTTCGAGTCGCTCAGAACTCGTGACCTACTGTCCGCCCCAGCGGGAGCATGAGACGTTCGTCGACGCCTCATCGGCCCGTCACTCCTTCACAGGACTATTGGAGGCGGCGCCTGCGACCTGGGAGAGAGACTCTGTTTCGACAGGTTCGATGATGGTAGCGAGACCAGTCTCTGATCGCGCATGGCGTTCAAATAAGGCTAGAAGTTCAGGGCGCAGTCCATCGCCGCGTTGGGCTGCGAGCGCGTGAAACGATAGAAATGGCAACATGGTTAAACTCCTTTCAATGAGGGACAGGCGAGTGCTACGCCGATGACGGCATTGGCGCTCCGAGCGCCCGCGAGATGCATGAGGTTCAAGCGCACCGCCCTTCGTCCGCCGGCCTCGGTTACTGTGCGATCGCATGGACAGGTTATGGCAGCAGGTCGGCACAGGCACTCCGATTCTTGCTGCCTATTTCACGTCGCTACGCCTCATGGCGCCGTCACTTACGAACGACGCGCGTAGTGACCATCGCCACCACAAGACGCGTGTCGGTTTATCGAGTATTGCAGCAAGAAACGGGGGGCGGCTGACTGCTGGCGCCAATATTGTTCAGGCAGAGGGAGGCGATTGCGTTTCCCTCTTTCAACCACAGTCAATGAGGAATTCACCATGTCGAGGGAAGATGACAACAAGGCCGTCGTGGGCCGCTGGTTCACCGATTTCTGGGGCAAGACATGCAACCTCGACATCGTCGACGAACTTGCTGCTCCTGACATGCTGCTTCAATACTCGCTGCACGAGCCGCGTCGTGGCCGCGACGACATCAAGGCATTCATGACCGATTTCCGCGAAGCATTCCCGGATCTCAACTTCTGGGGCGCCGCTGATCTCATCGCCGAGGGGGACTATGTAGTCGGCCGTTGGGAGGGCGGAGGCACACATACCGGCCCGGCATTCAGCGATTTCCTCATTGGATCGTTGCCGGCCGCGACCGGACGGAAAATGCGCTTCACTGGCACGACCGTGCTACGGCTCAATGGTGGCAAGATCGTCGAAGAAATCGGGCTGGACGACGGCGTGACAGCGCTGCAACAACTTGGACTCCTCAAGGCAGCGTGATCGAAGGCACAGCATTTCCGCAGTTTTTCGGTAATGCTGTGCGTATCTAACGCCGAATGCGTTGGTGCTAGTCGGCCTTCGGGACACTGACTGCTGGTCGCGCCGGTTCGGCTCAACCGGACATCACGTCAGGCCGGGCGATCAAACGTGCCAGGACTTGCGTGCGTCGCCTTCCAGCTTTCGGTGCGCTCCGTCGTCGCGCGCGCCAGCGCATCTTTGACGCCTTGTACATCGAAATCGCCCGTATAGACAGGCGAGCCGGGCTGCTGCCTCCATGAATCAGCGATCGTGCCGGCGTCTACTGGGTCGAAGCCGATCTGATCGACGAGTTTGAATACGACTTCCTTCGCTTTCGGGTTGTCGCCTGCCACAGGCAGCGCGATGCGTCCCGACGTGCCAGCGGGCTTGCCCATCCCTTCGAGGTGCGCGGCATAGATGTTGTTGAACGCCTTGACGACGGCGTGGCTGATCTGCTCCTCGACCCAGCGGCTTTCGGGCGCGCCGGTCTCGATGCCGTCGATACGCCCGTCGCGTTGACGAGGGTAATAGTTACCCGTATCCACGACGACAGCTGACGGCTTTGCGTTGTCGAACAGACCCTTCGGCAAATTCGTCACCTTGGCTTGCGGAATCGTCACGACGATCACGTCCGCGTCGGCGACGATATCCTGCACATCGCTTGCCGTCGCGCCCGTTTCCTTCGCAATGTCCCCCAACGATGCCGCTCCGCGCGAGTTCGCGATACGCACGGCATGCCCATTTTCGACGAAACGGCGCGCGAGTACCTTACCGATGTTTCCCGCTCCGATGATGCTGATATTCATGATGACCTCTTGAAAGTGAACGAGCCGCGCGCCGCGGTGAAACCTTCAGGCGACGGAATAGCCGGCGTCTGCGAGCAGCGCATGCTTCGTGCCAATATAGAGTGACGCGTTTTCGAAGCCGATCACGCCCCCCATCGACGCATTGTTAGTAATGCTTCCAAAACCCTGTTTCAGCATGACTTCCGCTTCGTATTTCATGCTGTTGAACACACCGCGTACGTTCGGTTCGAACACCATGTCAAAGCGTTCCTTGTTCTGTTCGACGAGCGGCGCAAAAATGCCTTCCGTGCCTGCGTTGTTGAACGCAATGTCAAGCTTGCCATAAGTATCGACCGCAAGCCTCACCATCGCGGCAATGTCGTCCTCTTTCGTCACATCGACGACGAGCGAGGTCGCGTCGCCGCCCGCTGGCTGCGTGCTCCTCATATCGCTATGAGCTTACCTTTCGCCGCTGGCGGTCTTTTTTCGACAGTTGATGACCTTGCGCGCTGGCATTGCGCTTTACATGAAGGCCCCTTGTTGCATCCCAACTCTCGCAGAGTCATGTTCGCCGATCACGGTGATGGTAAGGGGTTCGGGATAATGGTGAAACAGGGCAAGCCGCTAGTCCGGTTTCACGGGGGCGGCATAAACGGGTTCCTTGCGGCCGCGTCGCGCGTGATTGATGAAAACTGGACGGCGGACGTAATCGTGCTGTCGAACAATGGAAATTTCGATCCGACGGTGAAAGCGGACCCTTTCAATATCTCGAACGGTTTACTTGCGCTCGCAGTGGGTAATCCGGTGAGTGCGCCCGGCATCGTGCCTTTCTTTGACTAGTTGGTTATAGCTCGATTGTTGACGATTTGACTTCAGGCAACGAGCGACGCCGGGAGGGTGCTCAGGTGTTGCCCTGGTTTTGAGCTGCCTTCTCGATGGTGCGACAATCGAATAAGGACAAGCCACTCCTCAACACTGCACACCGATGGTCCGTTCAATCTGAAAGGATAAGAACATGCGTCGATACATCTATCTCGCGGCATTGCCTGTCACCTTCGTTGCCGGCATGTTTGCATCTCATCTGGGCACACTGGCGCGGGCTCAGGCGTCAGACGTACCGCTAACGGCGCAGATCGTTGACCTGGCAGCCTTAACCGATGCCGATCTTGGTCCACAGATCCCGAACATGGGCACCTTGCGTTCGAAGGGCCTGGTCGTCACGCCGAGCGGGACCGTCGCAGTGCAGACCGGTAACGTACCCAAGCATACGCATAGAGATTCTGACGAAATCCAGTATGTGATTTCGGGAAGCGGCACGTTCTGGCTAGGTAACGAACAGCGTCAGATTCACGCCGGCGACTTGATCATCATCCCGAAGGGAACGGTGCATGCGGGGTCCGAGCCGACCAGCGGCGAATTCAAGGTCGTTTCTATCAAGCTGCCGCCGCAAGCTCCGGGCGACATGCAGATGGTTCCCTGACGTGTCGTCGATATCCGGCGCTCCCTGATCGACGCAAGACAGACACTCGCGCGACCGTCAGGATCGTGTTCACGGACGCGCTCGAAATAATCGAGCGCGCGCTGCCGCCGGCCCGCGCACGCCTCGGCGAGGCCAAGCTGTCGATACACGGCAACCTGTCATTCGCACGATCATGCCTTGATGTTGCTACGCTCAGAGAACGGCCGCTTACGAGAAAAGAGTGAGGCGGGACCCGACGCGGAAGGGACGTTCAGTATCTCCGTGAGCAGTCATTCGCGTCGCTGAATGGGCGTAAGCGTGTAAAGGACCTCGAAGCTCTCGCATATGAGAGGCATCGAACTGTCAGCCACCCGACCAATTCGGCTGCACTCATCTGTGAAGAAGCGCCAGTGCTCCGTCCGCCAATGCGTTAGTGAAAGATCGCCTTCTCCTTCGCTAGCCGCGAATTCAGCACCGACGCAATCGAAAGGCACGATATGCACTTCAGTGACTCGTAGAACGAGCGCCGGTCGACCATGCCAGTCAAGCACTATTTCAATGTCTCCAGCCTCAGGAATTGACTCACCGTCGAAGTCCCACGACCAAGCCAGACTGCAGGTACCACGTTTTACGCCAGCACGAATGAGTGTGATCAGCGACTCCGAAAGTGCTTCCGAATCCCCAAATCCACCAACTCGAACGTACCCTTTAGGTAGATGTATGTCTTGTTCGGCCAAGTCGGTGACTAGCTCGTCTACACTTTTTCCCATCTATTTCGGCATCCTTTCGATTGCAACTATCGGTATCGGAATCTCGCGCGGTGATTGTCGACGATTGATGGGGTGTTGTCGAAGGTCTCAAAATGGCCGATGGCCGTCTTATGCGCGACGGACGAGAGCAGGATCAATCTCATTCTGTGTCAGGCCGAATCTCGCCATGCGAGCGCGGTGGCTTGATGAGCCGACATATGAACTCAGGTGCTCGTTCACTGCATTGAGCCTGCGGCGAGTCGCAGCTTGCCGATGCATCGTCCTTCTGGGTCGCGGTAGACGTGCAACACCATTCAGATCCGGTGCTGCTTGAATCAGAGTCCTTGCCACGTGAAGGACTCTCCTGATTGAACGTCGACGCCTATCGGACCGGCCGGTGAGTGGTGACTGAACACGATCGCTCGTGAGTGTGCCCCGGACAACCTTAAGAAAGTAAGAATTGCATCGCGCTGCTGCTTGCCACGATAAGGAGAAATCTTCATCTTCTGTTCGTCTGATCGCACGATTACCACGTCGTTATGCTTAACAAGTCTCTCGATTTCATCGAATCTGAACGATGCCACGTTGACCCTCCATTAGCTGCAATCAGCCACATGAATGATCGCTATATCGGTCACCGCTCCAATCAGCTTGAGCAGTCGAAAGTTGCCGTAATGATGTTCTCCGAGGGAATATTCGGACTATCCCGCTGGCTTTCTCAAAGAGGGCTGAGTCCTGGCGGGAGCATGGAAGTTATCTCGACTCATCAGCCAGTTGCCTGAAATACTGCGAGCACGCCCCGGGGATCATTTGAATCTGAAGGTTCGCTCTTGAAGCAGGTAATCGGCGGTAGTCGTCCCAACTTAGCCGTTGACCGATTGAGGTCGAGGGACGCGACGTCGTACCCGTCGGCCACCCGATTCGATATTTTCCAACCCGAGCGACTATGTTTCGTAGCTCAAGTCGCATGTGCCACGGCAGCCATACTAGATCGAATTATTCTCGGGGCCGTCGCTCCCCAGCTTCCCGATTCTCCGTCACGACTCGGCGAACGGCTTCCAAAAAGTCGGGACGCGCCTCGGGGTCGGGGACTTCGATCAGCTTGCGCGGAGCCTTGGCTTGGGGCTTCAGTGTCACACCGTAAAGTTTTTGCGGCGCAGTCATAGTTCGTCTCCGGCTTCGATCACAGCTAATTCGGACGGCAGGCTCGGTCTTGCTTCTGGTTTCCGAAAATCACGCTTTCGGATCTTTAAGGAGTAGGGAACTGTGGACGCCGTGCGTCGCGCGTCTCCAGGCTTCGTCGGCGCGTTGCTGGGCCGATTTCACGGTATATGCAACCCCTTGCTTGCCTTTCGGCGCTGGCGAAAACGTCGAAGTCAGACCGGAAAATGTCCGGCGGATAGTCTTGCTGACCATGGCACGCTCCGAGTTTGTGTCGGAATAATAAGTCTAGGTCTTTACGTGCAACTCGCGATACTGTACGTTTACACAGTGCTTTGGCGGAGTCCACTATGGACGCGGGAGAGCGCCACAAGCAAAACCGCGCCCGTACGATCACGTTGCGCCAAGCGAGTCCGCGTCAATCCACTACGCCCTTGAGAGAGTGCTATTGGGAATCAGGGAAGCTCGCCGGATTATCCGCAGCCTTCGGCATCAGCAACGAGAGCCAAGCGCACTGGAGCCGGTGGAGCGTGTCCAGTACGAACAGGATGCGTTCGTCCGTCGGGAGGATTGAAATGACTGATGAGCTGCGACGGCAACTCCGCGAAGTTGAGCAAGCCCTGGTGGCGCTTGAAGGCGTGATTGCAGTGCGAAGGGAGTACATTTCGCTGCTTCAGCGTTTGGGATCTCGTGACAAGGAGCTAGCGTCTCTCGACGCGCTTATAACTGCCTGGTCACGTCTGCAGTCGCAGCGAGACGGTCTTGCCGCCGCTATCGCCAGCGGGGCCCGGTGACTAACGTCGGGGAATCTCCAGGTCGTATGTCGATTAAGACTGGCGATCTACCGACGTTTGTGACAGAGTTCGCGCCCCGCGTAGACGGCAGAAAACAGGCCGACGATGACGGCCGCTACGGCCAGCGATTCATCTTGTCGTCCGTCGGGGGCCGACGACGTCGCATAAAACCAGAGGCCCATTCCGATTGCCGTCATGAACATGCCAAAGACAAGCCCCCACACCGGCCCCGCCGTATCGGGGCTTCCTAATCTGTGAGACATTTTCATCGCTATACTCCCCGTCCCGCACCGACACTTGCTGATTGCCGCAGCCCGCGAGTTCCGCCTTGGCAAGATTTTACGGTAGCGTATGTGGCCAAAAAGACGTCATCAACCAGCTAAATAATGATCGAGGTCTTTCGGAGTCTTGCGATTAAACGGACAGACATCCATGAACTAGATGCAAATGGTTCGCGCCCGTCAAGATCGGGACGCTTTCCACGTCAGTTACTTGGGCGGCGGCAGCGAAGGATCGAGCTTCGCCGATTCCTTGACGAGCTGATCCGTCATCGCGGCTGCGACCGGATTCGAGCCGGTGCCTGGTTTGGAGCTACGTTGGTCCGTGGTGGCGCGAGCAGACGACATATCCGGCGGAGGCAACGATGGATCGAGCTTCGCCGATTCCCTGACCAGTTCGTCCGTTTCCGGTGTCGCGCCTCCCGTCGTTATCGCGTGATGGTCCGAACCGTCTCGTCCACGCAGGGCGCGCTGCGCCGAAACCACCTTCGGCGTACCCGAGTCCTGCACGTTCACCGACGCGACTGCCGTCGACGGCGCCTGCTTCGGTTGTGCCTCAGGTTTCGATTGTCCGGTGACTTGTGCGGCGGCCGGACTGGATACGGGCGCGGCCGTCACGGCAGCAGGTGCGACTGCCAGAGCAGCCGCAGGAGCATGAGCAGGAACCACCGGCTCCTGCGCGATGGCAGTGCTTTTCGTGATCGCGCCGGACGGCTTCGATTGGTCGATGCTGCCTTCCGTCACGTGATCGCCAGCGCGCGAATCGACTACGGGAGAGTGTGCGGACTCATGCATGGCGGCCGTGACTTCTGCCATTGAGCGGCGGTCCGCCTGAAGGAGCATCAGGTATGTGGTCCCTACTGCTACGAGCAGGAGCCCTCCAACAATCATCAAAATTTTTCGGGTATTCATCATACTTACTGACAGCTCCTGCAAACGACATGAGCCAGTCATGGTAAACCACTGATCGCGGCTTTCATCAGATGAATGACAGTAGTGACCGACCTGACAAGCCCGCACGGCTTGTTAGCGTCCCAGGCTCACTCGCCTCGTGGCGAGCAAGCCTCACCCGCGGAGCACCGCAGTAACCACAACGAGAGTCGAGAAGATCAACGCCGGAGCGAGATGCCCAAACGGCTCACGGTTTCGTAGCAACGTGAAGAGCGCGGCGACCATGATCGCACCGGCCAGCGTTAGGCCCAAAACTCTGGTTTGTTGTCCAAAAAGAAGTGCCGCGGACAACAGCTCGAGTGCGCCACAGAGCAAACGAAACCATGCCGGGTAACCCCAGCGTGCGAAGTCGCGCTTCACCGCGCCGGGTCCTGCAAGATTGACCGCCCCAGCAACCGCGAACAGAACCGCTACGATCATCGCGAGAATCGACCCGAAAGATGCACTGTTCCACGCCATGGTCATGCTCCGTTGATTTGCCGAAAGTGCTTTTGTTCAGAGAGGTCCGCAATCAGGCCGGGGCCATGGGGCGTCCACGCAAGAATTTGCTGGGCATGCTGGCCGCTTACTGTCTGATCGAGCGCCAGTGCGTCAGCGAACGGTCCAAGCGATTTGCGAGCATCGTCGAGCGGCCAGGGTTCGACGCGATCGGCGCCGACCGAGGCCCGAATCGCTTCACCCATTTCGGCAACCGCAATGGCATCTTCCGCGACCACGTTGAAGATCTGTCCCGCGACTCGACCGTCCCCACTTGCCGCCCGCTCCACCGCGCTCAGATAGGCCGTGGCGAGATCATCTACGTGAACGGCAGGCCAGTGGTTGCGACCATCGCCGACGATCCTCACACTGCCCGTCTGACGGACCATGCCAGCAAGCATGCCGAAGACGCCGCCGCCGTAGCCGTGCACCATCGCCGGCCTGAGGACCACCGCAGCAATCGAGCGGCGTGCTGCTAGCGCCAGCACCTGTTGCTCCACTGCGGGCCGCCAGGCGATGAGTGGCGTCGGGTTCAGCGCCGATGCTTCAGTCGCAGGCTCCCCCTCCGTATTGCCGTAGACCCAGATGCCCGACGTATAGACAAACGCCGCGCCCGGATGCGAATGCGAAAGCATCGCTACAGCCGCGGCCTCATCAACTGCAGCAGCGGAAGCATCGTTGGTCGACGCGGCGTGCACCACGCCATCAGCGGCACCGGCAGCCGCAGCGAAAGACTGTGGCTCGCGCAGGTCGCCGGAATACAGTGTCACACCGAGACGTGCCAGCGCGCTGGCGGCCGCCGAGCTGTCCCGGCGCACCAGCGCCGTCACCTGATGACCGAGGGTGATTGCCTTGCGCGCGACCGCTTGCCCGATGAAGCCGGTACCACCTGTAATGAACAGTTTCAAAGCGTTCTCCAATAATCAGTTGCGAAGTTGAAAGCGAAAAGTCATAAAACGAGACTCATCAGTCTCGTTTTAACGAATCTAAACGAGACTACCCAGTCTTGTCAACCACTCAACGATCTGTTATTTATCTGGGATGGACACTTCTTCTCTCCCCGGCCTGAGCCCGCTGCAATGCCGCAAACGGTCTGCAATCCTCGACGGCGCGAAAACCGTTTTCTTGCGCGGGAGTTTCGGTATGGCAACGATGGACGATGTCGCCTCGGCCGCCGGCGTCGGCAAACAGACGGTCTACCGCCACTTCAAGTCGAAGGAGGCGCTCTTCGTTGGTCTGGTGAGCGCAATGTGCGCTCAGGTGGGCGCGGTGCTTGCGAGCGCTCAGGGCGAGCAATCCGATGGCGAACCCGAAGTCGAGTTGCGCGAGTTGGGATGGGTGCTGGCACGAAGCCTAATTACGCCGGATAGTCTGGGGCTTTACCGGGCCATCGTTGCCGAGGCCGCGCGTTTTCCGGAACTCGGCCAGGTGTTTTACGAAAATGGCGCAAAGGTCGTGCGGGCCTTCGCCGCAAAAATTCTGCGAAGGCGATTTGACGAATCGACTGCTGCATTGCGGGCAGCGACATTCGTTCAGTTGGTGCTAGGCGACGCGCATCTGGAACTGACACTTGGCTACACGGTGCCCGATGTTGAAGCACGCTTTGCGCTGCAGATTGACGAGGCGGTAGCGGCTGCACTTCGCTAAGGGGCACCGCATAAGATGTCGAGCCGCTGCATGCGGAACGCGACAGCGTATAGCGCAGGAAGCAAGACACCGCACGTCCGCTTCCGAGCAATCACTGTTCGACACGCATTCCGCAAACTCCCTACCCTAGGGAACATCAATCCGCAGACCGCACAGGCACCTGTAATCGTGAGCGAGTACCGCTCAACGTACCAGGAATCCATACTTGAGCGGATCCCGTTCGTCGATGATCCAGTTGGCAAATCCACAAACGTGGGCTGAGCCTTCGATCTCGGGGATCACCGCGGGGAATTCGCCAAGTAGGGTTTCACCGACAACACGCGCGCGAAACACCGTACCGATGATCGATTCATTCACGAGTACGTCGTCTCGCCCGATCTCGCCACGCAGATACAGTTGTGCAACGCGGCCTGCGGTGCCCGAACCTGTCGGAGAACGGTCCACTTCCCGGTCCGCGAAAATGCAGCAGTTCGCCTGAGTGGACTCGGGAAATCTTGGCGCGCCGTGAATGATCGTGCCGTAGATATGATTGATTTCCGGAATCTGCGGATGCACGAGGGGAAATGCGCGATTGGCAGCGATCTTCACTTCCGCGCCGAATTGCTTGAGCACCTCGACTGACGACTCACGAATCGCGAGGCCGTGCGGTGCGCCGTCCGTGTAGAAATAGAACGCCCCACCGAACGCGATATCGCCCGTCACCGTCCCGTAGGTCGGCGTCTCAACGCTCACGTCGCGCCTGTAAATGAACGACGGCACGTTAATGAATCGCACACCGTTGGCGTGCATGCCGTCCCACTTGACGAATGCTTCGATAAACCCACACGGTGCGTCGATGCCGACACGCGTCTCGGGCGATTCGCGCTGCACCCAGCCGAGCTCCACCGCAGCCGTTGCCAGTGCGATCACGCCGTGTCCGCAGTGGTCGCTATAGCCTTCGTTATGCAGGAAGATGACACCGAAATCGGCCGTGGGTGAAACGGGCGGCGTCAGATAGCCACCGTACATGTCCGCATGTCCGCGGGGTTCGAACATCAGGGCCTGGCGAATATTGTCCGCATGTTCGCGTACCCAGGCACGGCGCTCCACGATCGAGTTGCCCTGCAGGCGGGGAAGACCCGAGGTGACGATCCGGAACGGCTCTCCGCCGGTATGGACTTCGACGGTACTGATTGTGCGACTGACCTGCATATCCTTATATCCTCCACGTGATGTCTGCGCGCCACTACGGACGCCATGCAGCGCACGTTATGCTGCCACGGGTTCGAATGGTTTGCGCAGGCGTCGCAAATCATTCAACTGGCTTTTGCAAATGCTCGTTCGATCCCGTCACGCTTACTTGCGCGGTTTCGCGCTCCCCTCATACTTTTTCCAGTATTGAAACTCCTCTTCGTGCACCTCGAAATCCAGCTCCGAGACGCGCTGCAGGAGCTGCTCTTGCGCGTCAGCCACGGCCTTGTTGTAGATACTGGGGCCAATTTCTTCCAGGAAGAAGCCGAGGAGCGCGCCCGCAGCGATATTGCCGATAGGCTCCTCCATATTCTTCTCGAAGTATCGCTGAATGGATGCAATCGCATCGGCTCGAACTTCCTTAGTCAATTCAATTGTCATGGAGGCTATGTCCGGCAAAATTTCTGTAAAAGGGCTTCCAAGGTTACGCAACCGGTGCGGCGCTATCCAGTGCCGGTCTTCGGCGCGTAAGAACCAACAGCAGAATCAATGCAGTTCCGGAACACAGGATCGTCACTTCTAGCAAGACGGTGCTTCCCAACCGGGTGAGTAGTGCAATGAAAAGCGGTGGTGCGGCGGCAGAAATCACGTTGAGAGGGAGCGCGATGCGCGACGCGGCCGACACGTAATCCACCTTGTCATAAAACACCAGCGGGATCGTTGCGCGTGCAACCGCGAGTGCTCCGCTGCCCAGACCATAAAGAACGACAAAAATCGCGACAGCAGTATGCGAACCGCGGTTCAGCATGAGCAATGCCATCGACAACGGAAGAACAATTCCCGCAAAGATGCCTGTCGAAATCCCGTCCCACCTGGCGCCACCCAGAAAATCCACCGCCCTCGCCCCCACCTGAATTACTCCGAGTGCAGAACCAAAGGCTACGGCTTGCATTGCCGGCAATCCCACAGCTTTGAGTAGTTCGAAGAATATCGCGCTGTACCCAAAGGTTACGAATGCGTTTAACGTGATCGCTGCCGCAATCAGATAAAACGTGCCTTTCCGTGCAGGAGCACCGGCTGTTTTGTCGGCAACGCAGTGCAGATTTTGATTGATGGGCGCCGTCGTTGCCGGTAGCCCAAATACGTAAAGCGGGAGGGATATGAACATCAGCATTCCGGCGTAAACAATGCAGGTCGCCTGCCATCCAACCGTCTTCGCCAGAAGTGACGCTATCGGCCAGAAAATACTGCTCGCCAGCCCCGTGATCAACATAAGGCCGCCGATCGCACGTTTCGCATTCGGCCCGGTGAGTTCGTTGAGCATGATATAGGCGGCCGTCGAGAGCGTCGCGCTGCCCGCTGTTCCAAGCGTCACCCATCCGGAGAAATACAACAGGGGCCCGCGACACACCGCCAGCAAGAGGAAACCGAGAGCAGACAAAATCGTGCCGGCGATCATGACGCGCTTCGCTCCGAACCGGGCAAAAACTTTGGCCAGAAGCGGAGCCCAGAGCCCCATGACAACATACAGCACCGAGTTGGCGGCGAAGATGTAAGAGATGTCCATCTTCAGATCGTCGGCCATCTGCCTTCCGACGATCGATGGCAAACCCACGGTTCCCCAGCCGATTATCTGCGTTACAGACAACACAAAAAGTGGGATCGCGACCTTTCTGTCAGATAAGGATATGCGCATCGACTTGTCCGTCATTAAAGGGGCTGTGGCCCGGCTTTTGGCCTACCGGGTTTGAGCACGCTCGACACGCATTGTCGACGCTCCAGAAAGTTGTGTCGAATGGCTCCTGGCTGTCGGCGATCGGCTGCAAACAACCCATAAGCGTCAACCAGTTCTTAGCGAAGGATGACCGCTTCTCGCGCCAAAGCGGCCAGTCACGAACGGGCGCCGTTATTGCGGCTTGATATTGCGCGACCGAAGTTCATAGGTTCGCCCGCAAGAAAGCAATTACCTGGGTCTCGATTTGACGATGAATCGACGTTCGATCGACTCCTGCCCCGTCTTGGCAAATCAGCGTTTCGGTGGCCGCAATCTGCGCCGGACATGGATCAATAAATACAAAATGACTTCCGGGGACCACGTTCAGTTTCGGAGTCACCGGCAATCCCGATGCCACTGCGAGCACATTCTGGGTTGCGTTGAGATACGCATCGCTTTGAGGACGGTAGAGTAGCGCCGGGACATGGATCGAGGAGAAACTCGACGAGTCGAACATAACCGCAAGCGGATCCATCAGCACGAGCGCCTTGAGCCGACTGTCCACGGGTGGACGCCAAGCGACAAGTTCCGGTGACACAGAAGTAGCATCGCTTGCCGAACCTGGAGCGTTCCCGCGCGGACATGAACCAGGGTCATCGCGATGCGCGCAAACGGCACTTGCATGGGCAAAGTCGGGCTTTGCACCTGCGAGAATCAAGGCAGTATAGCCGCCAGCGGAGTAGCCGATCATACCAATCCGGGAGGCGTCCACGGTGGGCGAGAACCCTGGCGACGAAAGCACGGCATCAAGTGCCTCTTCTGCTTGCCGCGGCCGATCGATCAGGACCTGCGCTTGTGTTTTGGCCAAGGGAAAGCCCGAAGCGTCGCCAACGTGAGTGGGCGCGACTACGATGAAACCTGCTCGAGCGAGCGCAACGGCCAGATCTCTATGGCTCAGCGGCCCCCCGCGGCGTCCATGCGACAGCAATACAACTGGAAATCGCTGATCGGCAACCGGCGCCGCATTTCGACTCGCATTGACAATAAATGGACCTGCCTGCCACGCGACTTCGGGCGCGTTTGTTGGATAGAACACCACGGTATCGATCGGAGACGTTTCGTCCGGCACCGTAAGGCGTGCCACGCCAGCATTAAATTGTGGCGATTCAGCAAACGCGGAGACTGCAAACAACGCGAGTATTACCACGGCAATTACTCGACGCATTATCCCCCCGAGACAAACTATTTCGATCCTGCAGCATATCAAATAGGGACTGGGTACCACGAGCTCTGACTGGCGCTGTCTATGGACCGGTGTTGGAAGTCTGCCTGTCGCTCAAAAAGAGACATCGAGCGCCCAATGCATGATCAGCCGCTTGTGGCCGGAACGGGGCAAACGCCAATGGCTGGGCGAATGCGATCCGATGACGACTGTACGTTAGGTCGGTCGAACGCGATTTCGCTGTCCAAGAAAGCGTCGTGAGTGGACTATTTCTCTATTTTCGCCCTGCGCCACGGCGCGGCCTTTGCAGTTCGCGAGGCATGCCATCCGATGGAAAGGTCAGCCAATTCAAGAATCGTGCTGTCGAGCTCCAGTATGTTTTGCAAACTCACTACGACTGCATCGCTTTCTTGAGTGGGTTCCGATCCGGATCCGTGAAATTGCCATGCTCCGTCCTCGGCATCATGCGAGACGTATGAGATCCAATCGCCAGCAAACACGACTCTCCGGCTTGCTATCACGGCCACGTTTGACGGGTCACTGAAAGTCGACATTTCGCTTACATTGCCTTGAACATTCGGACGCAGATTGTCACCGATTCACGGCCCGCAGTCGACCGGCCGGTTGTGGCCGGTCGCTGCCCCAAGCGTCGCATCTCTCTGCCACGGTAGAGCGGCCGCTCGGGTTTCACACGAGGCTGCGCACTCCGTCGTCGATTTCGAGCTCGACCTCGACCTCGCACTCGCACTCGACTGATACGTCTAGAGGAAGCGCCACGCCGCAATGCGATCCGGGTCTCCCAGCTCTTTCTGCAGGCGCTTCGTTAGGCAACGAGCGCCTGAGAGACCGCAGGTACGCCGGTCTGGTTCGAGATCGGCATCGCCCCTCGACCACGGCGCGCCGCAAAACGTGCCGCCGGATATGCACATTGGGGAGCCCACCATCCGGAAGATCCTACGAAATTCGAACGGCACCTTATGCCCGACCACTGGCAACATGCGTAGTTGCGCATTTGCAGCTATCAACGGATGAGGGCGGATGATGACACGAACGGCTAGTTTTTTGATCCTGATGGTCCTTGCTGCGCCCATCGCATCGGCGCAAAAGAAGGTCGATCCGATCGAGGCCCAGGTCGAGGCATGTCTCGGCACGCCGGCGGGGCAGACGACGGCGGGCATGACCGACTGTTCACACAAGGCCTACCTTGCGTATGACAGACGCATGAACGACGTGTATCAACGGATCATGCGCAACGCCGATCCTCAATCGCGTATGCTGATCCGCAACGCTCAACGTCAATGGCTGGCCTATCGCGACGCGCAGCGTCAAGCCGATAACGGTCCATGGCGAGCCGACCGGGGGGCGATGGCGAGCGCCGACATCGAGGCACTCAATGTGGACGCGATCCGTGCGCGGATCGATGAATTGAACTACTACGCTCCTTGATGCACGCGGATTGGGCTCGGCCCGATTGATGGCCCGAAGCTGACATTTACCGAGAAGCAAACGACTTCTTCGCAAACAGATTGTCTTTGCAGGGTTCAGGCGGGTTCAGGCTTTCGCCGCCGCTGCCGTTATCGATGTAGTAAGGGACGGTGATTCCCGTTACTTGAGGCTTGTGAATGCCGCTGCATGTAACGTGCGGCGGCATCTTTTTCGCCGCCTGTTTGCAGGATTGCGCGAGCAGGTAATTCGCGCCTAAGGCGTGGGCGACCGAACCGACAAGGCGAGGCGAAGCTCCCACTCGATATGGCAGATCATATGGAGTTGACGGCGTACTACATCAACTGGGCCAGCAGACCGGCGCGTCCTGACTTCGCGCATGGGCGCACCACAGCTTCCGGCCGTGGGGAGATAGTATTCAGTTTTGCGACAAACCGGACCGATAAGAAAGCCTGTATTGGCTGAATTGGCGCAAGTACTCGTCCGACGACACCCCACAAATCCTTCGACGCGCAGCGGGGACTCCACATAAGCGGCACCACAGCGCTGTTACGTTCTGCAAGGACGGGACAACAAGGAAAGACTGCGCGGGCGAGACGAACGAGGAAATCGTTTCGTTATCAAGGATCGCCGTTCAAACCTGAATCACTTCGGCACGGCATCTGCACTCCCCAAAACCTATCCAGCCTGTCGGCCAATGGCGACAGCGGCTTGAAGGTGATGGCATGTTTAGTGCATGTGTGCTCAGCACGGCAACTCAGCGAAGACGGAATCAAAGGCCAACCAATAGCAGCGTAACAAATCGCTCCTCCTTGACAGCGAAGGGACGGCCTATCCAAGGCAAGCACAAAAAAACGGGGAAATCTATGAAATCGACATGGGTGGTGCTGGGACTACTGCCCCCTGGCGATTGCGCTTCGATCGTTGACAGCTCAACGCAGTTGGTCCTCGTCTGGCCGGCTGTAGAACACTGCCCGCGTCGCACTCCGTGGTCATTGCCTCCTCGCCTCCTCAAAACCTTTCGGAAATCCTGGAAATGAACGACTCGACACGCAGCATGATGATGTACGAAGCTCAGAAAAAGAGTGGCGTGGTGGCCTTTCTGCTTTGGCTCTTTCTCGGTAGCCTTGGCGCGCACCGGTTTTATCTCGGCTTCACCGGCACTGCTGTCCTTCAATTGCTGCTGTTCATCTTCGGTTGGACGACGGCGTTCGCCTACATCGGCGTGTTCCTGTTGCTGGCGCTATACGGGTGGCTCTTTATCGACGTGTTCTGCATCTCCGGAGGCGTGCGAGAACATAACACGATGTTGGCGCAACGGCTTTCAGAGTGAAGCGGTGTGGAATAAGTAATCAGGTAAGCCATGGTGCTTTGGCTTGGATACTAAAGATGGACAGCTAGGGCGCTGGGGGCAGAAGGTCCCACGCTAGCTCGAGCGAAGAATTCAAAGTTCTCCGGCTCGAAGCAGTAGGATGACATGGCATCGCTTACGCGCGACAACTTGCTCGCGGCGCATCGCATCCCGCCGCAGCTCATGGGGATAGTGCCAAGCAATACGGGCGGGTTTGGTGCGACCAACACGGCTGCCGCGGTATTCGGGCGAAATGAAATCGAACCAACGTCGATTCGCGCACCGCAATGACTAGATCGGCGAGGAGATTGTACGGTTCAACCCGTATTCGATCAGGATGCCGCGGGTCGCTTAGGCGCAGGGGGGTGCGTTCGATGCGGGTGCGTCGAGACTACCGATTGCGTTTGCCGAATGCTCCTCGATAGGTGCTTTCGAACGGCTCTGATCGACCCTGAACTGTCGGCCATCGCCCTCCAGAGCAGTCGTCGGTAATCAAGGAAGCGGCCGTTCAGGGACTCGCGCCGGGCCATCTTCCGCGAGGCAAAAGAGATCAAGGCCGCCTCGGGCGCCGTTCAAGAAGTCATGCGGGAAAAGATTTGTCCGCGCAACCCGCGTGGTTGCCCGAACCGAACGAGGTTCGCTCCGAGTTCGGATCGTGCGGCTGCGCATTGCAGGGGTGAAGCGGAGGGGATACGATTCATCTCATGGATCCGCTCTACAAGAAAGCCATCGCCCAAGGAGTAGCGGGAATGGCCGTATTCGTCGCCTTCATTTTCCTGCCTGCGGGAACGTGGCGCTACTGGCAAGGATGGCTCTTTATCGCAATCTTTTCCGTCTCGACCATTGGCTTCACCGTCTATCTCGCCCTCTACGACAGGCCGCTTCTCGAGCGCCGCATGAATGCCGGACCACAGCATGAGAAAGAATGGTCGCAGAAGATCATCGTGTCGCTCATCATCCTAGCCTTTTTTGTCTTCCTCACCTTACCTCCACTCGACTATCGCGTCGGACTTTCACCTGTACCTGCTTACCTGTCCTTTGTAGGCGAAATGGTGATCGTATTGTCGTTCCTCTTTATTTTCTGGGTACTGAAGGTCAACAGTTATGCAGCCGCCAACGTTAGCGTTGCGGATGATCACAAAGTGATCGACACGGGCCCCTACGCGTATGTTCGTCATCCGATGTACGCTGGCGCGCTCTGGCTTTTCATCGGCATGCCGCTTGCACTCGGCTCCTGGCTCACGATCTGTCTCGTCCCGCTAATCCTGCCGGTGCTTTTCTGGCGGCTTCTTGATGAAGAAAAGATCTTGCGCCGCGACCTTTACGGCTACAACGACTACGCAAGCCGTGTGCGCTATCGTCTCATCCCGCATGTCTGGTAGGAATGGGCCACCCATTACAAGGAATCAGTGTTCCCCGGGAGTGTAGACCACGAGGTCTATTGGCAATGTCCGCTTTGTGGCCAAGCAAATCGATAGGTCGAACGACGGAAACTGGCCGAGCCTGTGTGGAAACTCAGTTTTGGCTCTGAGGGCGAGGTTGCCGGTCGGTCGATAAAGTTAGATGCGTCTCGCTTGCGCTAATCAAACATCCGCGGGCGCAAGAAGCCCCTTGAGGCTTCAGCTTGCAGTCATCCGGACCATTCGCCCGCTCTCGTGGTGCCCTGTACACGAGCGCCAAGCACCTACATTGGCCTTGTTACAGCAAGCAAGAGCACACGTGTCCCGGAGCAGTTCGGCGCGAGACCTGCTTCAGTGCAGTTAAGACTGGATTCTCCCGTGCTGGGTTTTCTCCCAAACCGCATGCCAAGCCTCCAGATACTCAACCGCATCGTCCCATCCTTCTACACGAACAGGCCAAGTAGATCTACGGTTGTGCGGAGCAGAAAAGAGGACGCCCTGACCACCAAAGCGCTCGAAATGATGTTGGTTGTCGTCGACGAGTAAATCGGCTGCCAGGATGCTCTTGTCACCGCACAATACGATGTTCAATCTCGGAATAAACGGAAAATGCTGATACAGCCAGGCTAACTTTGCTGCGCACGAAGCTGGGTACTCCATCGCGGCCGTCGTAACGAAAACGTCGAAGCGATCCATCAGTCGAAGTACCGCCGCTTGACTTCCGGCAATTACTTCAAAATCACGAAAGACGCCCCCCCGATGCAGCAATTCCTCCATTTTCTTGGCATGCTCAGCGCTAATGAGCGATTGAATCTTCCTGCCATCGAGTTCCTCATCAAGAAGCTCATACCCATATGTATCCCGCTGGAACACGACGAGTGCTCGGTGCGCGTCGGCCAACACTTCGTCCATGTCGATTGCCAAACGGGGCTTGAGGAGATTACTCACGTTAAATACACCTCTTTCGTGTAGAAGCATTGGGCGCCAACGCTGGCGCGACTGAATTCCATTGAAACTAGAATTTGACACCCCACACCAAGATAGGTGCCACGATAGCGTACGGGTTAATCCGGACCGGGGTGTCCAATGGCTCTTCCTGGCCGGGCGCTGCCTCATGCAAGCGGCATGAGCATCTTAAAACACGCGAGCCGGAGGCAACAGTCAGGTTTCTCGCTAGCGGACATTCGAGCCGATAGCGCTGCGCCAAACTGGCAGCAAATTGATGAGGATCGGACGGCCCTTTGCGTTGGCGCTCACCATGCGAGCCGAGCATAGACGATAACCGGACCGTCTGAACTTGAAATGTTAAATACAGGCACGTTGAGTCATGTGTTCGAATCTAGAGTCCAGCTTCTCGCGAACGCGATGAGCGCCCGCAAACTGCTCGATTTATGTCGACGGTTGGCAAAGTACAGGCTAGGTCTGTCGTGGACGGGTACCCATTTTTCAAGCACACGTTGCAGTCTTTGCGTGGCGATGTCCTCCATGACATGCCACTCGTTGACGAAGGCAATGCCAACTCCGCTAAGGACGGCATCGCGTGTCAGATTTCCCGAATTGACTGTTAAGTGACCCTTCGGTTCTATCCGGATTTTTTTGCTCCGGAACTCGAAGTCCCATGTATTGATCGTTCCGTCAGTTAGCCGGAACCGAACACATTCGTGATGATGCAGCTCATGAGGTGTTTTCGGGACGGGGTGTCGCAGAAAATATTCGGGCGTTGCCACCACGGCACTACGCTGAGGACGCCCGAACGGGACCGCGATCATGTCCTTGGGAACGTCCATCGGGAAACGGATGCCTAGATCAAAACCCTCCGAGACAATGTCAACGATACGGTCCTCAGCCTTTAGCTCTAGTTCGATGTCGGGATAACGCTCCATAAACGACAGAAACATCGGCATGGTCTGTCGCGCGAAGCCCGTGCTTGTACTCACGCGGATCCGCCCGGAAGGCGAATCCTTTTGCGCTCCCGCGCGCTCGGTCGCGTCACGAATCACTGCGACCGCAGGTGCGATAGTTTCCACGAACTCCCGTCCAGCATCTGTGAGCGACACGCTTCGGGTAGTGCGATGGAACAGTTGCACTCCGATGCGCGACTCCGACGCGGCGATCATCTGGCTTAACGCAGATGTCGAAATCTCAAGTTCGGCCGCAGATGACCGAAAGCTACGATAACGGGCGACCGTCAATATGGCTTCGAGATCAGTCAATCCATTCTTTCGCATTATCCTGTTTCACTTAATGATTCATCCGTGATTATCCATCTAGTTGACTGCCCGGTGTGGACATATTCTTCGGCCTTGCCCCGTGCGAGGAGGAACGATGCGTCAACAAGGCAACTGGCCAGGCGAGCAAGCTACGCGTGCGTCGGGAAACGGAAGGATCGCGACGAAACATCTGGAGCCGCCGCTTGAAAGCTTTGGCGCGACGGAAGGAACATATCGAGGGACGTTAATCGACATGTTCTTCGCAATCTCGCTTGGCTGGCGGCCGCTAGGGACTATCGGCTGCGTAGCGAGCATCGATGACATTTGGGCGGTCTACGAGAACGCAAGCGAAACCGGCGCCTCCACACTACAACCCGGGCTGCTGCGCGTGGTAGACGCTTATTCCGAGACACTGCGCATCGCGCCGCGCCCTGCATCTTCGCCCCGACCTTGCGAGCTGCGTTGGTCGGGGCTGGCTGCCGGGGACGGTTTGCGGAGGGTGGCCGTGCTGTGTTTCGTCACCGGTGTTGCGGCCTGGTTCTTCCTGACGTGCCTCGCTGAAAAGCAGGGGTGGTCGCGATCTATTGCCGTCGCGCCGAGAACCTCAGCCTCTACGCCCGAAAAGAATGTGCTACTGGCTTCAAAGGTGTCGCGCCTGCAAGCATCACCGGAGCCCAGGGAGGATTCGGCTAATGGCTGTGGACAAAGCCCTGCTTCACGAGTGGACTCGCCACACTCCGCAGCCTCACATCCGATTATGTGAATACATTGATTCCATGCGCCTCGAAGTCCACTTCATTTTCTATGTTCACCGAAATGAAAAAAAATATGCCATCCGCGCAATTCGGCGGCAAGATCCGCGCGCTGAGACAGCGGCTAAAGCTCACTCTTGACTGTACGGCAAGGGCTGCAGGGATTTCGAAACCTTTCCTGTCACAGATAGAGCGCGGCTTGGCCATGCCTTCGATTGCCTCGTTGAAAGGCATTGCCGACGCGCTTGGTGTTGCCGTGCAATACTTTGTTGACGCTCCAAGCGAACAGAAATTTGTGTGTCGTGGCGAGGAAGTGAGTTTCTTCGAGTTCGCGGATACCGCAAACTCGTTCGCCCGACTTACGCATAAGCCCGGAGGCAGGCGGCTTGAGGCCGTCCTTGTGAGATTCCCGCCCTATCAGAGCGGACCTACCGATATGCCAACCAGCGCAGAAGAAGAGTTTCTTTACGTCACTTCGGGTGAAATTTCGTTGACTCTTGAGGACAAGACATTTGTGCTCAAAACAGGGGACAGTGCGCATTACCAATCGACGCTGCCCCAGAGATGGTTGAATAATCAATCCACTGAGGCGCTTGCGATCTGGGTCGGGACGCCGAATCTACTTTAAATGTTGAAACAGAGTAATCGCAAGCCACCAATTTAGTGCGATCGCCTGGGAGCCAACGATTCCGCGACTTTGAATCGCAACGCTGCGCAACCCGATCGAAGAATAATCGCCGTTCGCCAGGCTGCACTCAGCGCACCTAATGACCAAGGTGCATTCGTGGTCCGCGTCCAATAGGCAACTTGCGTGTTTTTCAGCAAGGTTGCGGAGCGACAATTGTCGACAATCTAGGGGCCAGCGTTGAACGTCCGTAATTGGTCGGGTCCAGCCTCATGCAATGCGCATATTTAGCCCGCCGACTTTGACTGTCGGCGATCGGCGGCAGTCGACCCGCAAGGGACAGTGGAGGCACCCATCAGCGGACATTCACATCTGATTCTGGCGTCGACATGCGTGCAGAATCTCATTAACCGCAAACGCGTCTCTCACGCCCTGCACATTCTGCAGGACACACACGTGATACGATTTTTCGCGAGGTAAGAGCAGCGCACCGTTTCTGTAAAGCGCATCGCACGAATCTTTGATCGCACCTGCCGCCATGCGGCTTTCACTATTTCTTAGTGAGAGCAGGATGCATTGATCGTAGTCTGAATTGTTGGTTCCGAACGCCAGAGCCGAGAGCGGTGAGCTAAGCGTGATCGAGAGAAGCAGATAGGTGATTTTGTACATGAGTCCGGGCTAGACTAAAAGAGAATTGGCGGCATCGATTGTCGACGATTCTGGCTCCGACGTCGAACGTCTCAATCTGGCCGGTCACTGCTTCATGCAATCGGTATCCTACGACGCACAAAGGACACGTCGCGCGCGTCTAGGAACGCCCGCTCGCCAAATGGGTATGCCAGGACAACGGAAAGATCTACCAACTCCACTCGCCGATTGGTCTGAGCGATTTTACGTCTATTAACAAGGGCGTTCGATGGTGACCGGCCAAAGGTGCAAACGGAACGCCTATGACTTGCACCCTGTGACCGATTGCCTTTTCGGCCGCGGACCGCTCTGAATCTTGAACAATGACCTGAACAAAATACGTCCGCCCAGCGTCGGGGCCAAACGTGGTTAGTGCCTTGGAATCGGAAAGCTGCGTCGTTGGCGTGGCGGGCAATTGCAGAAACAGCGAATGCTCGATGTCGTCGCCGCTTGGGTTTTCACCGTAATCGGGCGGTCCATAAAACTCCCCGACCTCCAGGGTTCCTTCGAGCGTGATCGAGGGTGAGGGTTCGGCTGCCTTGCCGGCAACTATCATGCAGAACAAAGCGAGAGTAACGGCTAAACGGGTGGGTTTCATAAGCACCAGATAAGGTCGATTATTCGACGTCTGCCTTCAATGCTAACAAGCGCTCAAACGTCACTCTCACCGAGAACATGCGAATTGTGATCGTTCTGGCTATGTCTGGCCGACGCCCCCTGATTGTCAAGCCGAGCATTCCGTAGGCCGCCCTGAACCTCCACGCCATGGGCGCGGAAGCTCTATTCGCACGTGCGGGCACTTCCCACGGTTATGCAATGCTTGACTGACCAATGGCTTTCTCCCGTGATTCCTGTGCTGCCGCCAATTCCGAGCGCGCGATGCCGTGGCCGGAAATGGAGTTCGATGCTCGACACGTTTTGATTGGGCGGCGCTGGCGGTAACGGCGAAGCGACGGCAATCGCACGTCGTACGGCGGCGTCCCACGCCTCGTTGCCGCTCGTGTGTAGCAACATGACAGAGCCTACCGAACCGTCAATATTAAGCCGGAGAGATACGATCGCTTCCGGATTGCCAAGACCGCCATTTGCATCCACGAACATGTTGCTGCTCAACGCGCAACTGACGTAGTGACGCCATTGCAACGCGTTCATTTCGCCTACTGTCAGAAGTGGCGCGCCGCTACCTGCTGCCTGAGCCAGGCAACGTTTCGCTACGTTGTCAGCCGACGGCATCAGAGGTTCGTTGCTATTTCTTGGGACGTCGGCCGTGCACGCGGTCAGTAAGGACAGCACGAGCGGAATCAGAGCAAGAGCAAGTGTTGTTTCTCGCACAACGACTCCGAAGGAAAGGCTGACCAGAGCACCGAGACGCATTACAGCAATTCAAACGCCGCATTGTCAACGCTCTGGAGTTGTCGTTCGAATGTCAGCTCCTGGCCGCACTGACACGAATGGCAACCATCTCAGCTCGACCGACTCCGACCTAACTTCGCTTCAGAATCAGCCGAAATCTGAGCACCTGATCTGAGACAGAAAGGCTGCGGCGTCGCCCAAGTTCTTTCCCTTGTCACCAACGTTGCCGGCATGCACCGACTTGCCAATCAATTGCATCGACGAATCGACGCAATAACCTTCGTCATACGATCGGTTTCCGCGGCCTGGCAGGCGGTAATTTCCATCGGAACGATAGAACCACCTCCGTTCTTTGCCTCGGCGGACTTCTTGCAACTCGCATCGCGTCGCTTCTTCCACGCGGCGATTTTCTTTTCCAGGCGCACTTTGCAGTTCGGGAATTTTGCGGACTTATCGTCGACGACGTCCTGCAGCTTCTGCTCGGCAACCACTCTATCGCGCCACGCACAGAAGTTCAGGCTCATCTGGTTCGCGTCGCAGTTCGCAAGCATACCTTGCACCCCGCTCGGAGAAACCGCCCCCTCTGCGTCTCATTACCGTCCACCACCGGCAGCGGAAAAACTACGCACTTCGATCAAGTTTCAGCTCGACGGATCTAACGTGCGACGTTGCCGGGAGCAGCAGCACACCCGCAATGCCAATCAGGACGCTAAATTCCACGTAATAGATCGGCGCCAGATTATTACCCGTCACATGTACCAGCCACGTATTCACGAATGGCGCCAAACCGCCAAAAATCAGAACTGCGAGGTTGTACGTGACTGCGGCTCCAGTTGAGCGAACGCTCACGGGAAAGACTTCGGTGAGCACAACCGGTGTTGGTCCCCAGAAAAAGCTCATGAAGCACGACACACCGACCTGGACCGCCAGCAAAGACCCGAACGACGGCGCACTAACCAACTGGTGGAACAGCGGATAGGCCGCCAGACCGTAGGCGATGATGGCGGGCAGGAGCACGACCTTGCGGCCATAGCGGTCTGACAGATAGCCTGCCAGCGGGCAAAGGAGCAGGATGACAGCGGTGCTGAGAAAGGTGCTCAGGTTGACGTCTGCGGCGGACAGGCCCAGTTGCTTCTTTGCAAAGATCGGCAGGAAGAACACGAATACGTAGGCCGAAACAGTGCCGACTACCGACATACCGAGGGTGCTCAATACCGCTCCCGGATAGTCGCGAAAGATAGTTTTCAGTGGCGTTTTCACCGGTTGTATCTTGCCGCGCTTGACCTCATCGGCATACGCAAGGAACTCAGGCGACTCATCGACACGCGAGCGGATCAGCCAGCCAACCGGGCCGATCAGAATGCCGAGCAGAAACGGCAGACGCCAGCCCCAGGCTTCGAGATCGTGCGGTGCCAGATTCGCTGTCAACAGGTAGGCCACCAGCGCGCCTAGTGAAAAAGCCAGCGCCTGAGAGCACATCTGAAAGCTGCCATAGAAGCCGCGGCGATTGGCTGGTGCGAATTCCACCAGCATCGTGGTCGCGCCGCTGAATTCCCCGCCCACCGAGAACCCCTGGATCAGCCTGGCAAGCACCATCAGGATTGGCGCTGCGATGCCGATCGCGGCGTGAGTGGGCAACAGACCAATCATGCCCGTACCCACCGACATCAGGACAATCGTCAGCGAGAGTGCTTTCTTGCGGCCCACACGGTCGCCATAGAGTCCGAGCAGCACGCCGCCCAGGGGCCGCACAGCAAAACCCACTCCGAAGGTGGCCAGCGTCAGCATCAGGGAGGCGAACTCGTTGCCAGCAGGAAAGTACAGGTTGGCGATGATGACGGCAAACAGGCCGTAGATAGCAAAGTCAAACCATTCGAAGGCGTTGCCCAGCACCGAGGCAATCACCACCCTTCGAACCATGGCCCGTGTGGGCATGGGTTTTCCGTTCATCCCAGTTCTCCTTTGGTCAATACGTTCGATTCCGGATTTAGCCGAGCCGCTGTCGCACGATCTCGATGAAGACAGCGGCACCAGTCGGCAAAGTGTCGTCGTCAAAGTCGAACTCGGGGTGATGGCAGGTGAGTCCGCCATGGCCCAGGAAGAAGTACGAACCCGGGCGTTGCTGCAGCATGAAGGCGAAGTCTTCCGATGCCATTAACGGCGCTACATCGACGATTACGTTTTCCGCACCCAGCACTCGCACCGCGGCGCGACGCACGAATTCGGTCTCGTCGACTGTATTGACGGTTGGCGGCGAGCTTTGCAGGTGTTCGAATCTCACCTCGCACCCATACATTTTTGCCGCACCTTCGCAGATATCCCGCAGACGAGCCAGCGTCAACTCCTGCGCGGCGACCGAAAGGGTGCGTACGGTTCCTTCCAGGACCGCCGTATCGGCAATCACGTTGATCGCAGTACCGGCGATGAACTTGCATACGCTGACGACAGCAGTATCCAGCGGATCGATATTACGGCTGACGATGCTCTGGATCGACTGTACGACGGTGGTCCCCACGATGAGAGGATCGATGGATTTGTGCGGCATCGCTGCGTGACTGCCGATGCCTTTGATACTGATCCGGAACAGGTCGCATGCCGAAAGGATCGCACCGGCGCGAACACCGATCTTGCCGGCCGGCAACGCGTTGTTGTTGTGCAGGGCGTAGATCTCGTCGCAGGGAAACCGTTCGAATAACCCGTCACGGATCATTTCCGATCCGCCACGTAGTGTTTCTTCGGCTGGCTGAAAGATCAGGTGAACGGTGCCGCAAAACGTACGATGGGACGCCAGGTGCTTCGCTACGCCCAGCAGGATGGCGGTATGGCCATCGTGGCCGCAGCCGTGAAAAATATTATCGTGCGTCGAACGGTGCTCCACCGAACCTTTTTCCGTCATCGGCAGCGCGTCCATATCGGCGCGCAGCCCGAGAGAAGGTCCGGGCCCGCCTGTGCCTCGAATCGTGCCGACCACGCCTGTGCCCCCAATGCCGGTGTGCACGTCGATAGCCCAATCGGTCAGCAACTTCGCGACAAGCCCAGCGGTGCGATGCTCCTGAAAGCCAAGCTCAGGGTGTTGATGAATGTCTCTGCGCCACGATCGCATCTGTTCCCCGAGCGCGTTCAATTCAGCGTCGTTCTGCATACCGCCACCTCTTGCGTTGGTGAGTCTGTAGCCCGCCTTTGCTCTGGCAAGGCGAGCGCTTCCGAACGAAGAATAATTCATTAGTTGCAAATTGCAACTAATGCTTTTCCCTGACAATCCAACATGAACGATCGGCTGGGCTATCATCCGGAGTGGCCGGATAGCCGGTACGACAAGGCCGTTCTGGACAATCCGACTTCCGGGTAAGCAAATTCTTCAGACAGGACGTAGAGAAATGAGCGCAGGTACGCCATCGGCCTCACGAAAGGCCAAAGCCGCCTCTACGGAGAGCGAGTTCGCCTATTTCCTCACATTCAAGCTGGATCTGATCAAGAGCGAAATGATCAGTCGGGCCAACGCGGTCTACCGGCCAGCATTGGGCCTGGATGTGCGTTCGCTGCGGGTGCTGCGGATAATCTGCGACGCGCCTGGCGTAACCGCGACCACCTTGAAGGAGCAGACGCTCATCGAGAAGACGCTGTTGTCCAAGCTTGTGACGGAACTGATCGAGCGAAAGCTGGTGCGGCGAACCATCCACCCGGACGACGCGCGTCACTTCGAACTCTGGCCCACGGCGGCCGGCAAGCGGGCGCGCGCGGCCAGCGACGAATTGGGCCAGTCAATGGAAACGGAAATGCTGTCAATGCTCTCTTCAGGCGAGCGTGAGGAACTTAACCGTATTGTGGACAAGCTCGTGGAGGTATTTCGCAGCTCAGCGAAGGGGTAAGTCCACGGATCTCTCGTAGATCAAAAACGAGATTTTCTGCCTCCCAAAATCCGAGAAAAATTATTTTCTCGGATTAAAAACATAATTAATCATTTATTAATTCAAGTTAGACGTGACTTGAATAATCCGACTTTAGTAAAACTAAACCCGGAACTCAAATCAAATCGTTTGTGCGCCAACACCCCCGCCGCTACTCTGTCCAGCAATGATCTCCGGCAAACATCACGCTTTGAAGCTGATTTTGCCACCCACTTCATTTCATGCATCCGACAGAGGAAATTCCGAATGAGTTTGGCGCACATCGAATCTCGACCCAGCAAGGTATCCGAAGTTCAGCTCGGAGAATCCGATATTTCAATCGAGCAATTCATTGCCGTAGCCCGACATGGCGCACAGATAAAGTTTTCCTCCGCTTATCGCGAGCGCGTGTTGAATTCGCGCCGCCTGGTCGATCTTTTTCTGAGCCAGAACCGGCTTGTCTATGGCGTGACGTCTGGCTTTGGCGCAAATTCGACACGCGTCATCAGCCCGGACGACGCCGAGCAGCTTCAGCGAAATATCGTGCGCTCCCATGCCGTCTCCGTCGGCGAACCGCTGCCTCGTGAAGTAGTTCGAGCCACGCTGCTGATGATGCTGATCAGCCTCGGCAAAGGTTATTCCGGCGTCAGCCTCGAATTGCTGCAGCAAATCGCCGGGCTACTGAACAACGACATCACGCCGTTCGCGCCGGGCGATGGCTCGGTCGGTTATCTCGCGCCCGAGGCACATATGGCGCTCGTGCTGATCGGCGAGGGAGAAGCGTTCTACCAGGGCGAACGCATGCGCGGCGCCGAGGCATTGGAGCGCGCGGGGCTGAAGCCGCACTCACTGCGCTGCAAGGAAGGGCTTTCGCTCACCAACGGCACCACCTCGGTGACCGCGATCGGCATGCTGGCGCTTTACAACGCGCTCGAGCTTTCGAAGGTTGCCGACATTGCCGCATCGATGTCCTTGCAGCCGCTCAAGGCCACCACGCGCTCGCTGGATGCGCGGTATCACTCCGTCAAGAAACACGTCGATCAGAAGAACACTGCCGATAACCTCCGGCGACTGCTGGCCGGCAGTGCGCTATGCGAGCGCTTTGTCGATTACAGACTGCAGGACGCTTACAGCCTTCGCGGCATTGCTCAGGTGCATGGAGCGTCCAAGCGGGCGATCAAGAACGCCTACGACTCGATTCTCGATGAAGTGGGATCGTCCGGAGACAACCCCATCATCCATCCCGAAGGCGAGGACGGCATCGCGATATCCGGTGCCAACTTCGACGGTACGTTCGTCGGCATCGGGTGCGATCTCCTCTGCATCGCCATGACCACGCTCGCGAAGATCTCAGAACGCAGGACGGACCGCCTCGTCAACCCGTACCTCAGCGAACTCCCGGCATTCCTCGCGAAGGATCCGGGGCTGAACAGCGGTTACATGATCATTCAATACACGGCGGCCGGGTTGCTGGGCGAGATGCGCACCCTTGCTCAACCCGCAAGCGTCGATAGCGTGCCGACGAGCGGCAACCAGGAAGACCCCGTGAGCTTCGCCTATCACGCGGCACGCAAAGCCTACACAACTTCGCAGAAGTTGCAGCACGTGCTGGCAATCGAGCTGCTCACCGCCGCCCAGGCACTGGACTTCTTCGATCCCGCCGACGCCTCACCCGCAACCGCGGCGGTGTATGCGCGAATTCGACAGGTTGCCCCGACTGCAGAAGGCGATCGGTTCTTCTATCCGGACATGATGGGCGTCCACCGGCTCGTCGAACAGGGCGACTTGCTGAGCATCGTGGAAAACATCGCCGGCACCTTGCACAACTGAAGCCGGTAGCGCCGGCAATGTCGCGAACTGTGGCGATCCGAGTATTTCCAATCGAAGTACAACCTTGATTCGACACTATAGAGGTGTAATGTGAATGCGATTTCCACAAGAGTCCTGAAGACTTCTCTCGTCACTTTTCTCGGCATGCTGGCACTGGCAGGAAACGGCGCGCAAGCAAAGGAATGGAAGACCGTAAAGGTCGCCCTGGAAGGCAGTTACGCTCCATGGAATCTGACCTTGCCGAGCGGAAAAATCTCGGGATTCGAACCGGAATTACTCGACAATCTGTGCAAACGGGTCAACCTGCAATGCGAGCCAGTTGCCCAGGACTTTGACGGCCTCATTACCGGCCTGCAGGCCGGCAAATTCGATGCTGTGATGGATGCCCTTGCAATCACGCCCGAACGTCAACAGGTCATTGCCTTCTCCAAACCCTACGCAGCAACGCCAGCCGCATTCGCGACGCTAGATGGGCATGGATTGGCGAACACGACAGGAAAAACCTCTTCGCTCAAGTTGACCGGCGACCCCAAAACCGACAGCCCCTTGATCGCCCCGCTGCGCGATCAACTGAAAGGGAAATCGATCGGGATTCAATCCGGCACGGTGTACACCAAGTTCATCAACGACAACTTCAAGGACATCACGTCCGTACGCCTCTACAAGACCTCGGCCGAACGTGACCTCGACCTGGTCAACGGACGCGTCGACATAGCCTTCGACGACGTCACCTACTACGCTGGAATCGCCGACAACAAAGACACCGCCCGAATCCGCGTCGCCGGACCAACCATCGGTGGCTCAGTTTGGGGGCCGGGAGAAGGTCTTGGGTTTCGCAAACAGGATGCGGATCTGAAAGCAAAATTTGACGCGGCTATCACGGCAGCACTCGCAGACGGTACCGTGACGCGCTTGTCGGAAAAGTGGTTCAAGACCGACGTGAAGCCGTAAGCGTGCGGCATTGCATGACGCCATTGCGCGTCGAGGCGGAGATCAGTCTTTGCTAGACTGGCTTCACGATGGCATTTGCTAGGTCAACGACATGAACCGCCTTCCTCCTCTTCGAGCCTTGCAGATATTCGACGCCGTCATTCGTTACGGGGGCGTCGTAGCCGCTGCCGAGGCGCTTTACGTAACGCCCGGTGCGATTAGTCAGCAGATTCGCGTCCTTGAGGAGTTTCTCGGGGTCACGCTTTTCGAGCGGGAGAACACGGGCCTGCGACCGACTCCGCTTTGCGAGTTGTACCACTCGCACATCTCCCGGGGGTTCGAGTGCTTTCATAGCGCTCAGGCGGCGCTCAAGGCGCAGACGGGCCCCCGGCTCACCCTGATGACATTCCCGTCGGTCGCGACCCATTGGCTCGCGTCCAGATTGGACAAGTGGCACACCATCTGCCCTCACGTGCAGGTCCATGTCGAAGTCGTCGATCACGAAACCAGTATCGCCGCGCGAAGTGCCGACGTCCGCCTAACGTATGGGGCACTACCGAGTGACGGAACGCCCTATCACGTCGTCTTTACGGACAAGGTTGCGCCCGTCTTTGCACCCTCGCTGTTGCAGGCGGAAAAACCGATCGTGCAACCGGCGGATATCTTGCGCTACCCGCTGATTCACGTCGAATGGGGATGGGCAAACTTGTCACCGCCAACTTGGGGACACTGGTTGCATGCGGTTGGCGTGCCTCTGCCCGAGGGCCTGGCGCCGCTCACTTACTCCGTTTCCGGCATGGCAATCGACGCGGCCATTCGGGGCAGAGGCATTTCGTTGGGACAGGGATTTTTTGCCATCGACAGCATCAAGCGACACGAACTCATCGCGCCGTTCAAGGTCGCCCTGCCCATGCCGTTCCCCTACTTCATTTGCTGGAAGCGAACTGCGGCAGACTCCCCTGCAACGAGGCAATTTCTCGACTGGCTAATCGAGGAAGCCGAGCAGACGGGACGCGACATTAAAGCCATGTTTGGTGAGTGAGGCGTCGGTCCTCACCAAGCAACGCCAGCACCACTCAGCTAACCGGCGAAGAATCGCGACTCATAACCAGCGCGAGCGACTCGGAGAGAATCGATTTCACCAGTTTGTCGTCGTCAACGGCGCGCGCAAGTGTAATGGCTCCCACGATGGTCGCGACGATACCCAAGCCAGCCTCTTTGCTATCACTAGATATAGCGTGCGCTATTCGTGACGCCAGTTTGCGCACGTAATCCGTGAGCTGTTCCCTGACATCCGGATTTGCATGCCGCGCCTCCCCGGCGAGCGCACACAGCGCACATCCATTGCCGGGATTCTTCACGTGACGCTCATTGAGGAACGCTTCGGCAATAGCCTGCAGAGGCGTTTCCCCACGCTTTGCCGCGCCGCTTGCGATAGAAGCCATGCGCTTCTCGCTCTGACTCACCGCGTGCTCGAGCGCCTCCAGGATCAACGCATCACGCGACGAAAAATGGCCGTAAAACGCGCCGTGCGTCAGCCCCGCGCTGCGCATGCACTCGGCGACGCCAAGCGCCTCGATGCCGTTTTCGCGAATCTGCCGTGACGCGTTCTCCAGAACCCGCTGCCTGCTCTCAGCCTTTTGTGCCTGCGAATAACCCATTTTTCCGCCTCATCACGCTTGACAAACTGCATGATGAGCATAATACTGAATTTCTGCATGATGATCAACATACAGAATGAGATGTTGAGGATATTCATGCCAGCTTGGATGCAGCGGCAATCCTGCGCTGCTTAACAGAGATTTTGCGAAGTTTTTGCTCCGCCAGCACGTGCGACTTGGGACGTGATCTCGCGGCGCAATACATAGGAGAAGGAAATGCGTTTTACTGGAAAGACAGCGCTCGTCACTGGCGGCAACAGCGGCATTGGCTTTACGACAGCGAAGCTTTTGATCGCCGAAGGCGCCCGTGTTGCCATCACCGGCCGCGATCGCGCAAAACTGGATCAGGCAGTATCCGAGCTGGGCGAAAACGCGCTTGGCATTCAGGCCAATCTCGACGATGAAAGCGCGATCGAGTCGACCTTCAAGCAGATCCAGGCAGCCTTCGGGTCGCTCGACATCGTGTTCGCCAACGCGGGAATCTCCGGTCCGACGCCGCTCGGCGGCACGACCGCTGCTGCATTTGAAGCGATTCTTCGTACCAATCTCACCGGTGTCTTTCTCACGGTTCAAGCGGCCCTGCCGTTGATGAGCGCCGGAGGCTCGATCGTATTGAACGGCTCCGTGATGCGCGAATTGGGCTCGCCCGGCTCGGCCGCTTATTCCGCAACGAAGGCGGGCGTCACCGGCATGGCGAAGGTGTTTGCGTCCGAACTCGTGCGGCGTGGCATTCGCGTCAACACTGTGATTCCCGGCGGCACGCGTACACCGATCTGGACGCGCGGCGCACGGGCCGGCGCAACACTCGACGCGACCGAAGACGCGTTGGCACCGGGCATTCCGATGGCTCGCCTCGCGGAACCTGAAGAAGTTGCCAAGGCCGTGCTGTTCCTCGCGTCCGACGATGCATCGGGAATCACGGCGGCGGAAATCGTCGTTGACGGCGGCACGATCGGTGCGCCGTGGGGAGCGCCGATATTCCGCAAGGGGTGAAGGCACTCGAGTTTCCGGTAGCGGGTCGACCAGCTTAGGGCCGCAACGCGCAGTCCTAAGCTGCCGGCAAGTTCGCTACCGCCAGATCGAAGGCTCGTTCCGGCGGACCTCCTTTGGGCGCCCCTTTCCAAAGGCTACACGGACGGACGAGCGCCCTCCCAGGCACGCTGTAGCAGTGCTCTAAGCGGCTCCTCCTCAATCGGCCGCGGATTCCAGTATGGATTCGACAATGCCACCTTGCATGCGTGATCAAGGTCGGCTTCGCCCAACCCAATCTCGCGAAGCCCTCGCGGAACACCAAGTTCTTCGTTGAGTTGGTAAAGGCCGTCTGGCGCTGAGTCTACGTTCAACGCCCTGGCGATTCGGCCCATCGCCTCATCCGCAACGGTACTGTTATAAGCGAGAGAATGAGGCAGAACGATTGCGTGTGTCTCAGCATGAGGGAGGTTAAATGTGCCACCCAAGGTGTGGCACAGCTTGTGATGAAGCGCCATGCCAACATTGCCGAGCACCATTCCGCACAGCCACGCACCATAGAGGCACTCGCTGCGCGCCGCTTTGTCCTTGCTGTTCTTCTTCACGCCACGCAGGCCGTTGGCAAGTGAGCGAATACCCTCCTCCGCCATGAGCGACATGACGGGGTTTCCGTCCTGTGCGTACAGCCCCTCGGCAGCATGAGCGATAGCGTTGAGGCCGCTGACGATCGAGAGGCGAACCGGGAGCCCGATGGTCAACTCCGGGTCGTACAGGACCGTCTTGGGGATGACCTTGACATCGCGACCGGTTTTCTTCAGGCCGTTTTCAGTTATGCCATAGATGGGAGTCATCTCCGACCCAGCATATGTCGTAGGTATTGCGATAATCGGCAACGACGATTCGAGCGCAATCGCTTTGCCGAGCCCAATCGTCGAACCGCCACCAATAGCCACAGCACAGTCTGCGTCCACCGACTTCGCGTGTTCGCGCGCGCGGCGAGCGTTCTCGATAGGAACATGCATCTGGGCGCCGTCGAAGACGCCTGCGCTCGCAGGTCCAAGAAGCGACGAAACCACTTCGGCCTGAGCCTTTTGCTCGGGCGTACAAAGAACCAGCGCCCGGCGGGCACCCAACGTCTCCACTTCCTGTTGAATCAGCTTCATGCTTCCAGCACCGAATACGACTCTCGACGCCTGTGTGGTATAGGTGAACTCATACATGAGAATTAGCTCCCTGTGTCGTCAAACGGTACAGCTCGCTTAGATGTAGTCGACCTGGTGGCGAGCGATACGAACGTCACCCACGATCTGCTTCACTCGCAGATGCTCAGGGTGCGACGCATACGCGTCGAGCGACTCCTGGCTTTCAAACTCCGTGTACAAGACCACATCGCAGGCATAATCCACGGCGCTTACATCCAGCCCGACCTCCAGCCTGGTAAGTCCGGGAATCTTTCCACTCAGACTCTCGAACGCAGTCTTTACGAGCACAGCGGATTCCTTCTTTTGCTCGGGAGTCTCACCGCGAACGTTCCACATCACGATATGCTTGACCATATTCGATTCCATTAGTGTTGCTTATTACCAGGCCAAATGTTCGAGATGCAATCTCATGACTCAAGTATGCATGTCAGTCGGGCCTCGCCACGCACCAGGCCCCGCTGAGTTCTAAATCCGGTCTGCCATAGAAAAGTAGCTACGCTTTGTTCTTGTTGTACACGTCGACGAAAACGGCCGCGAGCAGAACGATGCCTTTGATAACCTGCTGATAATCCACGCCGATGCCCATAATGGACATGCCGTTGTTCATCACGCCCATGATGAAGGCGCCCACAACCGCTCCGACCACCTTTCCGACACCACCTGAGGCGGAAGCGCCGCCGATGAAACACGCTGCGATGACGTCGAGCTCGAATCCCGTGCCAGCCTTCGGCGTTCCACTATTCAGACGTGCGGCGAAAATCAGACCTGCCAGCGCAGCAAGGACACCCATGTTCACAAAGGTCAGGAAGCTCACTGCCGGAACGCTGACACCCGACAATCTCGCTGCCTTTGCATTGCCGCCAACCGCGTAGATACGTCGACCGATCGTGGTGCGATTCATGATGAACGTGTACACACCAATCAGCACAGCCATGATGACGAGCACGGTAGGCAGGCCACGATAGGATGCAAGCAGGTAGCAGAAGAACACAATCAGTGCCGTCAGGACGAGATTCTTCGCCACGAACATCGAGAACGAGCCACTCTCGACACCATGTTTCGCCGCGCCGGCGCGATGCCGAAGCTCAATCGCGAAGAAAAGCGCACCGACAAACGCGCCGAGGACAATCGAAGTGATGTGAAGCGTCTGTCCGTGAAAAAGGTCAGGGATAAAACCGGAGCTCACGGCGCCGAATGCATCAGGGAACGGGCCGATGGACTGGCCTTGCAGAACGAGGTTTGTCATGCCACGGAAAACCAGCATACCGGCCAGCGTCACGATAAACGAAGGCATCCGCCAAAACGCAATCCAGTAGCCTTGCACGGCGCCGATCAGCGCGCCGGCCGCGATACAGATGATAGTTGCCCAGACGTAGTTGACCTCGAACTGCACCATCAATACTGCCGCCAACGCGCCCACCAAACCGGCCGTTGAACCGACGGACAGGTCGATGTGGCCTGAAACGATCACCATCAGCATGCCAAGGGCCATGATGACGATGTAGCTGTTCTGAAGCACCAGATTGGTCAGATTGAGCGGTTGCATCAATACACCGCTCGTCGAGACCTGAAAAAAGACCATGATGATGACGAGCGAAATGAGCAGTCCATACTCGCTGCCAATACGCTTCACCACACCCAAAACTTCGCTTTTCTTAACCTCGGCGCCTTCGGCGACCACTGGAGAGAGTGCCTTACGCATTTTCGATGCCTCCATTTCGCATAATCGCCCGCATAATCTTTTCCTGCGAGACTTCTTCTGCGGTGAATTCGCCGACAAACCGGCCTTCGTTCATGACGTACACGCGGTCGCACATACCAAGCAGTTCGGGCATTTCCGAGGAAATCATGACCACACACTTACCTGCTGCAACCGCCTGATTGATGATGTTGTAAATCTCGTACTTCGCTCCCACATCGATGCCTCGCGTGGGCTCGTCGAGAATCAGTACCTCGGGTTCAGAGAACAGCCACTTGCTCAGCACCACCTTCTGCTGGTTGCCACCCGACAGGTTGCCAACGACGTGGGTAACGCCTTGAGCACGGATCCGGAGCTTCTTTAGAAAATCGGTCGCAACCTTTATCTCCTCGTGCTCATCGACGACACCAAATCTCGACACCCCAATCAGGTTCGCCAGCGTGATGTTTCGCTTGATGTTGTCGTCAAGGAGCAGACCGTTGCCCTTCCGGTCTTCTGTCACGTAGGCGATGCCCGCCTTGATGGCCTTCTGTACCGACGAAACGTCGACCTGCTTTCCGTGCATCAGCACCTGGCCCGTGATGTCCTGACCATACGTGCCGCCGAAGACGCTCATGGCGAGCTCCGTACGCCCGGAACCCATCAGCCCTGCGATGCCAACGATTTCGCCCTTGCGCGCTTCCAGATTGACGCCTTTGATGACGGCACGGCCCCTCTGCGTGGGATGCTGGACACGCCAATCCTTCACTTCAAAAATGACTTCGCCGATGTTCGGCGTACGTGGCGGGTACCGGTCGGACATCTCACGGCCGACCATCGCCTTGATGATGCGGTCTTCGCTCACGCTCTCGGCTTTGCAGTCGAGGGCGTCGACCGTCGAGCCATCACGGATAACCGTGATTCCATCCGCGACACGCGAAATCTCATTCAGCTTGTGCGAAATGATGATTGACGTCACACCGCGCGACTTGAGCTCGAGCAGAAGACTAAGCAGTGTGTCGCTGTCTTTTTCATTCAGGCTTGCGGTAGGCTCGTCGAGAATCAGCAGGCGAACCTCTTTCGATAATGCCTTTGCAATTTCAATGAGTTGCTGCTTGCCAATCCCGAGCGTGCCGACCGGCGAATCTGGCGAGTCCGTGAGGCCGACCTTCGCCAGCAGCGCCTTCGCCTTCGCGCGCGACACCTGCCAATCGATGACACCCCGCTTCGACTGCTCGTTACCCAGATAGATGTTCTCGGTAATCGAGAGCATCGGTACGAGGGCCAGCTCCTGGTGGATGATGATGATTCCGACTGCCTCGCTATCGGAAATGTCAGCGAATGCCCGCTCCTGACCGTCGTAAAGGACGTCGCCAGAATAAGAGCCGTGCGGATAGACCCCACTGAGGATCTTCATCAGCGTCGACTTTCCCGCGCCGTTTTCTCCGCAAATGGCGTGAATCTCGCCCTGACGGACCTTCAGATTGACGTTATTCAGGGCTTTGACAGCGCCAAAGCTCTTCTGAATTCCGCGCATCTCCAGAATGGTATCCATGGTCAAATTCCTCTGATTGGTCACGCTCGCGAGCGTGCCTGCGTGAAGCGAGGCGCTGGTGGGCGCCCCGTCACGCGGACGTTCAGATGCCTTACTTGATCTGGGCCTGCGTGTAGTAACCGCTGGTCACCAACTCCGACTGGTAATTGGCCTTGTCGACCAGGATTGGCTTCACGAGATAAGTCGGAACGATCTTCGTTCCGTTGTTGTAGCTCTTCGTGTCGTTGACAGGCACCTGCTTGCCGCTCAGCGCGTTGTCGACCATTTCGGCGGTCACGCCCGCAAGCTTGCGAGTGTCCTTGAACACGGTCGAGGTCTGGTCGCCGCGAACAATGTTCTTGACGTTCTGGATGTCTGCGTCCTGGCCAGTGACAACGGGCATGGTTTGCTGGGCCGAACCGTATCCGATGCCCTTAAGCGACGAGATAACGCCAACTGCGATTGCGTCATTGGGCGTCCAGACCGCGTCGAGGTGGTCCTTGCCGTAGAAAGCGCTCAGCAGGTTGTCCATCCGGGCCTGAGCCGTCGCGCCATCCCAATTGCGCGTCGCGACTTTATCGAAGGCAATCTGCTTGCTCCGAACCACGAATTTGCCGCTGTCAATGTACGGTTTGATAACTGACATACCGCCCGCGTAGACCATATGGGCGTTGTTATCGTCCGATGAACCACCGAACACTTCGATGTTGAACGGGGTTTTGCTGCCGGCCTTCTGCCAAGCGCTGACGATGCTCTGCCCTTGAAGAACGCCCACGCCATAGTTGTCGAAGGTTGCGTAGTAGTCGACATCCTTGGTCTGGCTAATCAGACGGTCGTATGAAATGACCTTGATGCCTTTCTTCTGCGCGAGCGCCAGAGCGTCAGAAAATGTCTTGCCGTCGATCGGTGCGATGACCAGTGCTTTGACACCCTTCGCAAGCATGTTCTCGACCTGGTTCACCTGCGTCGGAACGTCGTAGTTTGCGTACTGCAGGTCGGCCGAATAGCCTTTCGCCTTCAGTGCATCGACCATGCTTTTACCATCGGTAATCCAGCGGGATTCCGTCTTGTCGGGCAGCGAAATGCCAATAACACCCTTATCCTGGGCGAAAACAGCGCCAGACATGGTCGAGAAAGCTGCCGAAGCAGCCAGGATGACCGCGACACTCTTCAGAATTTTCATGACTTCGTCTCCTATTTAGGAATGCGTATTTGTGCTGCCGGTTTATGAAGTACAGAATCCCAGGCCGACGCCGGAAGGCGTCAGCCATTCAAACGCTTAACCGATAAAGACCTCTGCGCCCGCCTCTTTGGAAGAAGCGAACATGGCCTCGATGACACGGCTAATGTTGTACGCCTGCGTAGCCGGCACAACCGACTGCGTGCCGTTGCGCAACGCGTCGAAGAACGCGTTCGACTCCCGGTCGAAGTACACCGGGTTGCCGATTTCGGCGATATCGGGCGAATACTCCGTCTTTTTTGTTGCCCAGATTTCCGGGAAGCTGGTCTCCTGCCACTCGGTCCAGCCCTCCGGATGGTCGCCCTTGCCCGCGTCATAAATCTTGTAACTCGCGGGCAATGAACGCGAAGACATGATGCCTTCCGTTCCGTAGGCGGTGATATCCCAGCTCTCGGTCCACGGCAGGACGTCCCACGACATGAAGTCAACCGTGACAATCTTGTCTTCATAGTTCAGCACCGCGCCTGCTGCGTCTTCACGCGATTCGTCACCATGGAAGTTCGGAAACTTCGTGATACGCGCGTTGACCGAGCGGGGCAAGCCGAAGTGCAGAAGGATGCGGTCCACCAGATGACATCCGATGACGAATACCGCGCCGCCAATATCGCCTGGCTGGGTCATGTGCGGCGTTCCGGCCTCGTCGTGCGAGCAGCCGCCGTGGGCGCGCACCTGAACGACTTTGCCGAGGCGTCCGCTCTTGAGTGCCGCCTGCATGGCATCGACCGATGGTGCGAAGCGCCAGCAATAGCCGACTTGCACGAGTCCGCCCGTACGCTCCACAGCCTCGACGATGCGCTTGGCGTCGACGGAACTGCGGCCGGCAGGTTTCTCGCACAACACTGCCTTGCCCGCCTCGAGCGCTTCAATGGTCAGATCGGCCATCTTCTCGCTCTTGGAGTGGACGAGCACGACATGAACATTCTCGTCCGCCAGGATGTCTTCCTTCGACCGCGCCTCGAGACCGAGCGCGTCGACGAACGGTGTGAGCAGCGGACTTTTGTCCCACGCACCGAGCATCTTTGCGTCGGTGCGACGCTGGATTGCCTTGACCCGCCCCGACGTATGGGGGTGAGTGATGCCAAGACATGCTACGCCGAGCGTTTCGTTGGGACCGATCTTTCGCGTCATGACTTATCTCCTCCAGATTTCCCGTTACACCTTGACGGCTTTGCCCGACAAAGCAGACTCGAGCGCGCAGTCCGCCAGACGCAGCGCCTTCAGCCCATCCTGAACGGAGGTCGGCAAAGTCGAATTGGCGTTTAGTGCGTCGACAAAGGCTTCAAGTTCGGCCTTGTATGCAGCCTCGTAGCGCTCGAGGAAGAAGTTGAGCAGCGGCTCGCGGACATCAGTCGCTTCCTTGGACCAGCGTCGAATCGTCGAAGGACGCAGATTTTCTTGCAGGAGCATTCCCTTCGAACCCGACACTTCCATGCGCTGGTCGTAGCCGTACACCGCTTCGCGACAGCAGTTGATGTGGCATTGCTTGCCCGAAGCTGTCCGCAACTGCACCATCACCGTATCGAAGTCAGTGAGCTTCTCAAGCGACTCGTCGACGAGACGGCTAGCCATGGCCATTACCTCGACCGGCTCTTCGCCGAGCAACCAGCGAGCCATGTCCAGATCGTGGATCACCATGTCGCGGAAGATGCCGCCCGAGTGCTCGACATAGTCACGCGGAGGCATGCCCGGGTCACGGCTCGAAATAATGACCTGGCGCACTTCGCCGACGTCGCCTGCGTCGATCGCTTTACGGAAGGCTTGCGATGTCGGGTCGAAACGTCGATTGAACGCGAGCATGACGCGACCGTCCAGTCGCTCGACTTCGTTTGCCGCGGCTAGCGACTTCTCCATGTCGAGATCGATAGGCTTCTCGCACAGAACAGCCTTGCCACGCTTGACGGCTTCGAGCATGAACGTGATGTGCGTATCCGTCGGCGTACCGATGACCACCGCGTCAATGTCATTGCGCTCGAGGACTGCTGCAGCGTCCGTCGAGGCCTCACAGCCCAGACGGCTAGCCAGCGACTTAGCCGCACTTTCAACGGGGTCCGCCACCACCACCAGTTTTGCGTTCGGGCTCGCGGCGACGTTGCCGGCGTGAATGCGACCAATGCGGCCGGCGCCGAGTACGGCGATTCGAATCATGTGAGTCTCCAGAAATACGTTGTCGGTTAAGGTCGAAAGCTTCAGGCGGAAGTCGCGGTTTTTGCCGAGAACTGCGCGATGGTGGTGTCGTAAGCGCGCTTTGCCATCTCATCGAGCGGAAATTTCCGGTGCACCTCAGAGATGAGCTCCACGCCGTAGTACGGCAGCGTGCAACCTGCTTGCTCAAGGGCGTCGACGAAGGCCGGGCAGTCACCTGCACCTTCGCCACAAAGCTGGCGGTTAAAGGTCGAGTCGTCGAACAGCGATCCCTTGACCTGCGCGCCGACGTCATCCATCTCCACGCCCTTGATGAATCGCGCCGGGATCTGGGCGACTTCGCTATAGGGACTGCCACCGCGTGCGACGTGCCAGTGGTCAACCATCAGGCCACCATTGGGTTGGTTGGCGCCTTGAGCAACCTGCAGCGCTTCTGCGATATTTCGAATGGGAGAGAAAGGCATGAACTCGATTGCAACCGTGGCGTCAACCGTCGCCACGTCCAGGCAAAGCTTCCCGAATTCGTCGGTCATGCGGGGAAAGTCCGCCGGATTCTTGTCGAAGGGACTCGCGCCGATTTTCAGATTGCGCATGCCCAGTTCGCCGCCCAGTTCGATGAAACGGCGACGGCAATCGTCCGACTTGACACGCGCCTCGCCCTCGAAGTACCAGTCCATGAGGATCTCGAGCTCGAAGTACTTCATGCCCGTGTCGTCCAGAATCTTCTTGACGCCGGACACGCCGTACTTCCCGATGCTGTACTCGAGGTCATCGAGAATGAGGCCGATACCGCTCCAGCCGGCACGCGAAGCTGCTTCACAGCGATCGCGCAGCGGAAACGGGCTGATTTCGTTCGGTGCACACGGATAGACGTCGCCAGCGAGTGTCCAGTACGCCGCCAGCAGTTCTTTCTTCGCGCTCATATGTAGTACTCCTGTATCTCTCAATGTCATCAGTTTTTCGGCGGCACGCTCCCGCGCACCAAACGATTACGGGATTGCCCGCGTGGGCTTCGAGGACGTCGCGAGGGTGAAGTCCCACGAAACAGACCAAAACGGTGATAAGACCCCGACGCGCTCACCCGCTTCCGGGTCGTCAATCTTGTTGAATTCAGCGATGAGCTCACGCTTGACGCCAAATACCGCGTCTTCAGGAAGATAGGGGCAGTCAGGTGTGAAAATGTGAGTGATGACCGGGTCAAAGCCAGGCGCGGTCACGATGAAGTGCAGATGAGCCGCTCGGTTAGGGTGTCGGCCTATTGCGGCGAGGAGCTTACCGACCGGACCGTCCGAAGGAATCGGATAGTGACGCGGCTTGACAGACTTGAACCAGTAGCGGCCTTCAGTATCCGACGTAAAAACGCCGCGAAGATTTGAGTCAGGCTGAATGCCTTTCTGCTGTACGTCATAGAAGCCGTCGTCGTTCGTCTGCCAGACCTCGAGCTTCGCGTCAGGAATCGGGTTTCCATTGATATCGGCAACCCGGCCTTCAACAACCATGAGCTCGCCCTTTCCGTCCAGGCAGATGTTGGCGCCGTTCGGATATTCAGGTGCGTTGGCGACGTAGAAGGGACCCAGAATCGTGTTCGGCGTAGCACCGCTCGGACGACGATGATTGATTGCATCAACGAGCATCGAGACGCCCAGGACGTCGGAGAGCAGGATGTACTCTTGCCGCCAGTCCGTGCACATTTGACCCGTCTCGGTCAGGAAGCGAATGGCAGTGAACCATTCCTCATGCGTAGGCTCAATTTCCTTGACCGCAGCATGAAGATGCTTGACCAGAACGGACATCACCTGGCGCAGGCGAGCGTCGGCATCTTCGCTCATACGCGCATTGACGACTTCGGCCGAGCGAGCCTCATCGAAATAAGGCGATGCGGACGGAACTGCAGAGGTTGCGCTTTGCATTGCGTGTCTCCATCAATCTCTTCTGTAGCTTTGAGACGAGTCTATATTCGTCGTGACTGGCAAAACAGAGCTAGAAAGGGAAAGTCTTTCGCGCTGAGTGGGAAGAAACCCCAAATGCGGTGAGCGCAGGCTCACGCTGTCCAATGACGTTCGTATTCGTTCTGGTGGAACCGCGCCACAAGCGCGTCAATGAACAGTCGCACCTTTACAGGTAGGTGGGAGCGAGTCTGAAACGCGATGTTCATCGTCAGGCGGGGAAGGTCCCAGTCGTCGAGCACAGGGACAAGTCGGCCTGCTTCGAGATCGTCGTAGATGATGTATTTGGGCTGCACCAGAATGCCCATGCCGTCTAGCGCGGCGATACGCAATATCTGGCCGTCATTCGACTCCACTAACGGCTTCACTCTGACAACGACGTTCTCACCACCCCGTGTGAATGAAAGCTCGCGTGGATTGTCGGCGAGTTGATAGTTCAGCAGTCTGTGCTTCGCGAGCTCCGCCGGGAAGCGAGGGCGTCCGTTCGCCTCGATGTAGCCGGGCGATGCGGCCAATATGCGGCGTGTCGAAGCCAGTCTTCTAATGGTTATGTTGCTATCTGGCTCGAGGACTTTCGTACGAATCGCGACGTCGATGCCGTTCTCGATGATGTCGCAGTAACGGTTAGCCGCCACCACGTCCACTGTAATGTCGGGGTAGCGCGCCGTGAAATCAGGAAGCATCGGCGCGATATGAAGCATGCAGAACGATAACGAAGCGGTGACGCGAAGGACACCGCTTGGACGCACGACTGCTTCCTTGGTGACAGCCTCTGCTTCGCCAAGATCGGCGAGGATGGATTTGCAGCGTCGGTGAAACTCAGCGCCAGCCTCAGTCAGGTAAAGGTTGCGAGTCGTCCTGCGCACCAGTTGGACGCCAAGTCTCGCCTCCAACGAAATCAAATACCGACTTGCTGCCGAGATGGAAAGCTCGACAGCTTCCGCAGCACGGCTGATGCTGCCCGTCTCGGCCACCTCGACGAATAGTTGTAGTTCCTTGAACTGATCCATGCCCTTGCACCATTACGCCTCGTTCGCTCACATCCAAGCCGGATGCGGGAGCACGCGCGACTTCGCTGAGTCATTTCGTGTGTCACGTCGGCATCATGATAGTGCTGTAGCTCTATCTTTTAGTCGAAAAAACACATCAATAATCTATCAGTTCAGTGGATTCGCCATGCCCTTGACGCCAGGCATGCTTCGCGAGGGCTCGCGCAAACTCGGCCGGCTCCCAGTCTTCCCGAAGCGCTCGGAGCATCATCTGGCCTTGGCTTTCCGGCGCGAGTCCCCCGGCGGGCGGATCCCTGTCGAGGTTTGTCGGGAACGCATAGCCTTCAGCGCACGAGGCAATCACCGACAGCGCCTCGAGCGCGGTTATCTTGCCGGTCTTAAATCTGCCCCGAAGGACTGGGTAGAGAGTCTCGGACATGCGCGTTCGATCCACGGCTTCCATCGCCCGACCATAAGCCGACGAGATTTGAAGCAGGTTTGCCATGCGCTGAACGTGGCTCGTTCGATTCGAGCCGGCTGCGTGAAATAGCGCCGGATTGAAGAAGATGGCATCGCCCTTGGCAAGCGGCACCTGAACGAAGTTGTTCTCGAAATACGCCCGGAAATCAGGTCTACGCCAAGCCACATAGCCTTGAGCGTATCGCTGCGAGTAAGGCAGGAGTTTGGTCGGACCGCTCGCAACTGGCATGTCGCTGTGCGCAACAGCCCCTTGCAGCGTGAGAAAAGGCGACATCCTATGCACGTGCGCTGGAAAAGACGCCGCCATCTCAGCCGTCTGGAAGCCCAGATGGTAGTCACGATGGGCTTGCTGTGCCTCGCCGCCGGGTCTGACAACATTGACCTGCGACGTAACCTGAAAGCACGGGCCAAGCCATGCCTCGGCGGCCGCCGGCAGCCAAGGGTTCGAAAAGTATCTGGCGAAGATCTCAGGTGCCGCAAGGCAGAGTTTTTCCTGCGCGTTCCAGATACGGTCGTTCGCCCCTGCTTTCGCGAAATGGTCAGCCTTCGAGCCCGATTTCTTCTCGGCTTCAATAATCGATTCGAAGATGGCCGTCGCCTCATCCACGCACCCGGTGTCGTCAAAAGCGTGCTTGAGCACAAAGACGCCCGCGCCATCTCGCAGGACCTCGGCCCACTCCGACAGTAGCTCAAGCCTTTCTGCCTCAGACAAGCGCACTTCTTCCAGGTCACGGCATTCGTATACAGGAATCGCTTGAACCGACGTTGTCGCGTAGCGTAGCCCGCGCTCCCCTGTCGCGTTGAGCGCTCTCACGAAATCGCTCAAGCTGCAGTCGCTTTCGCGATACCAGTTAGTTCGCTCAGCGAGATAGTCTCCGCGTCGGTCGTCCATACGTGCCTCCTATATTCGATGTAGGATAGCTCGCAAAGCACAGATCGAATTATCAGAAACACATCAAAAAACTATCAACGATGGAGGGTCGGATTGGCTCACCGCTTCTTGATCAAGGAAATTGCCCTTCAGGCAGGGCTTGGAGTGGCAACCGTTGATAGGGTGCTGAACGGACGCGCGAACGTCCGGGAGCACACTCGCAATCGGGTTGAGCAGGCGATAAAAGAACTTGAGAAACAGGAGCTAAACCTGGCGACCACGGGGCGCAAGCTCATGGTCGACGTGGTAGTGGAAGCGCCAGCGCGGTTCAGCGACGAGATAAAGAATGCGCTCGAAGCGGAACTCGCGTTGATGCACCCGGCGGTTGTTCGTCCGCGCTTCCTGTTGCGGGAGACGATGACGACGCCCGAAGTCGTGGATGCTCTTCGTTCTATCGCCCGAAGAGGCAGCCATGGTGTTTTCCTGAAAGCCCGCGACGTTCCCGAGATTGCCGAGGTGGTCCGCGAACTCCAGCATCACGGCATTCCCGTCGTCACCGTCTTCACCGACATACCGCTGTCGGGACGCATCGCCTACGCCGGACTCGACAATCGCGTCGCTGGGGCCACGGCGGCCTACCTTCTGGGCCTTTTGCTGGGCCCCCAGGCGGCTAATGTGTTGATAACGATGAGCGACGAGCATTTTCGGGGCGAGGAGGAGCGCGAGATAAGCTTTCGTCGAGCATTGCGCAAGCACCACCCCCAACTCAGGCTGATTGATGCAAGCGGCGGACATGGCCTTGATCTACCGACTGAAGAGCGAGTCCGAAGCGTTCTCAACGATGGTACTTGTATCGCTGCCGTGTACTCCATGGGCGGGGGTAATGTCGCGATTCTTCGCGCGCTGGAAGCGCAGCAGCAAGCTCCGGTCTGCTTCATCGGTCACGATCTGGACAAGGATAATGTGCAGCTTCTACGCACTGGAAGAATCCAGGCAATCCTGCATCATGATCTCCGACAGGACATGCGCTCCGCGTGTCATCACGTCATGCACTTTCACAAGCTCCTGCCAGCCTCCTCTGTCGCGTCATCTTCTTCGGTCGTGGTCGTGACGCCAGAAAACATTCCGGACCACATCGCCAGTCGTTTCCGCGATTGAATCGACCACTCGTGTTCCTGAGAGGTCCGGGAATCAATCGCCACCCGGACCTCTCGACAGCATCAGAACTTCGTCGCCAACCCTGCTATAACGCCAAACTGGCTTTTGCCATAGTTGGGGTTGGTGCTCGAGGTGCTCCCGTTGACGGGGTCGTTGTTGATATTCGCGCCATACAGACCACTGTCGAGGCCGATGTTAGACGACGAGCTGTTTCTCACATACGCCAGTTCCGTGTACAGGAGCGTTCGTTTGGATAGCGAATAGTTTGCCCCCAACGTGTAGAGGGTTGCGTTCCCGTTCCCGTTGTTTGCATTCGCGTGATAGACGGCGCCGGTGATAGCTAGCGCAGGCGTCGTTTGCCAGATCGCGCCAATCCACTCATGATTAACGGCTGTCGGGAGGCTCGTTCCTGCCGGCAACGCTGACGGGGTCGCCGTGCCGAAATAGCCCGCATCCGATGCGTTCGGAGCGCTCAGATGCTGGTAGCCAATATATCCAGTCACAGGACCGAATGCATACGTCAAGCCCGTGAGAATCGAGCGAGAAGCAAGGTACACGTTACTGAATTGGCCGTTTCCGTCGCGAACCTCGTCATAGGTCGCCTGCCAGAAAAGGCCCTTGTTCGCGTAAGAGAGTTTGATACCATCCGAGCGCCCCTGCGAGCTTCCGAGTCCGCTCGAAGTACCGAGTTGACCAGGCGCGCTTCCTGGATTTCCGGCGTTCCACGTCGACGAATTCGTCAAATCATACTGGCCTTGCAGGGTGAAACCGCCGATCGTCGGCGACAGGTACTCCGCGCCGTTCGCTGCCTGCGAAAAGATGCGGCCGCGTACCAGCGTTCCAATCGCATACTTCTTTGTTTGCTGGGGGTCGACGTCGCCCGAGTATTGACTTATCTCAGCCGAACCCATGTTGCCGAATTTGATTTGCCCCCAGGTGTCATTCTGCAGGCCTACGGTCGCCTGCCCCTCAAAGAAACTTCCGTTCGCGAAAGCCCCGGTCATGGTATTCAGTCGGGACTCGAGCGTGAAAATTGCATGGGTGCCGCCGCCGAGGTCCTCACTGCCTTTGAGACCAAATCTCGATTGCGCCCAGCCTCCACTTTGCGCACCGAATACATGCCCCTTCGGTTGATTGGTCTCGTATGCGATACCGTTGTCCACGATGCCGTATAACGTGACGCTGCTCTGAGCCATCGCGGTTGCCGTCGCAGACAATGCGAACATGCCGAACAGAAGTTTCTTCATCGCTATCTCCGTTAATATAGTTGTACTACTTACTTCATCTACTTTTTAGAGTACTCACGCCTTTCCCAGCGCCCGTCAATCGTTGATCAAATGCGACACGCCTGAGGGACGTGGAGTCTCAGAGACGCTCGCAGGGAAGGAAATGAGAAGAAAAAACAAGCACTGGAGGGAGGCTTATGCGGAGGGCAATAATTTCCGTGGGGCACGTCTCCTGAACTGCGCTTGTATTTTTGCCCGAGTGTATATTCCCCATCCACTCGAACAAAGAGCAGAAAGGGGAATCTCTTTCGTGAAATCAGGGAAAATCCGCGTTAGAGCAAGTGCGCAAGAGCCTTCCAGCGTTATGCCTCCTCGCCTCCTCGCGGTTAACCCCTGTATCCCTGTCGACGTCTCATCGATTACGGTTCGAGCGTTCCCCATGCGAAGAGACACGTTCTTCTCAGGAACCAACCCAAATGGACCGTGAGCAGTCTCACGCCGCCTAACGCACCCATACGGAGATACGTATGAAGTTCAAGCAACTGTCTGTTTTTGTTGTTTCAGCAGGTATGGCTTTGAGTCTCCTCTCACTTCCGACGTTGCAAGCTCATGCAGCGACAACCGATGCCGGCGCCTCCGAAAGTGCGATGTCGAAGCAGGAGATGAAGGCGCAAAAGAAGGCCGACCGCAAGGCACGCCGCGCGAAGAAAAATGCCGAGCTCAGTAAGCTGGAAAAGAACGGGTATAACCCGGCGGGAGATCAAACAAACTATCCGCAGAATCTGCAGAATGCCCAGCAGAAGGCGAATGGTCAAAAGCCTACCAACGCACCTGCGGTCGCACCTTGACGCTTTACACGTACTGAATCGCACGCGTGGTCAAGCTGATGATGGCTCGAGTCGCGCGGGCGATCGAACAGGATCGTGGGTAGCCTGCCGTCGTGTGACGGCCTCCACCTCTGCCCGCAAAAAGAAGACTACGTAAGCGCCATCCCTCCTTCGGCCTCACTCCACCTCGCAACCCATCCGGGCAACTCTGGCGACGGCTGCGTAATCTCCGACAGTTCCAGCAACTCGGCAGTCGTCACAACACCGCCACTTCGCTTGAGGAACCGTGCTCGCACAACGGCCAACGCGACTTGCACATCATCACGCACGAACCCTTGTTCGATGAAGATGTGTTTCTCATCCCAACCGATAACACGAGTCTGGACGTTATAGCGGTCGCCAAGTTCGAGCGACCGATGAAAACGCATCGTTTCCAGTGTGACGACTGGATACCAGCCTTGTGCCTTCAATTGCCGCCACAGACCACTACGCATCATCAGATCGACGCGCGCCAGATCGAGGATCGTGAAGTAGCGGCCGTTGTTCATATGGACCAAGACGTCGAGGTCATTGAGCCACACTCGAAATGGCGTGACACACGTGTCGAGCACCTGCAGCCGGCTCCGGCCACGACTGGTGATTAACAAAAGCAGCAAACGAATTAGTAGACTCATGCGAAAACCCGGTGATAGGAACGCGCCGCGCGCGGCAAAGAAACGTGAATGGTAGTCGCGCAGATAAAATCCGGGACGCAGCAGGCGGGGCAAATCTCTAGAACACTCCCTCGAAAAGAGGCGACATGCCGTGGCGAATCACGACCTAGGCACATGGTGTCTGCGCACGCGTTTCGCCAAATGCCCGGATAATATCGCTCTGGCACGCTAATCAAGGGCACCCCAAGATGACAAAGCCTTCAATCGCAAAACGCCGTAACGGCATGGTCAAAACATTGGCGGCCTTGATGGCGTCAAGTGCGGTCTTGTCCGTACCCGTTCCCACGCCCGCTGTCGCGCAAACGAAAGACGCGAGCGCATCAATGGCAAGCGTGTTCGCGCCGAGCGGCACGCTGCGCGCGTCGATCAATCTCGGCAATCCGATTCTGGCAAATCTTGATCCGGCAACGGGCAAACCGGTCGGCGTGTCTGTCGATCTCGCTACCGAGCTCGCCAGACGACTTGGCGTACCGCTGCAACTGATCGCGGTCAAGTCGGCGGGTGAATCGGTTGACAACGTGAATCAGGACAAGGCAGACATCGGGTTCTTCGCCGTCGATCCGAAGCGCGGACAGGAAATCGCCTTCACCAAACCGTACGTGCTGATCGAAGGCTTTTATCTTGTGCGCGACACCTCGCCGATCACTACCAACGAGGGTGTCGATCAACCCGGCGTGACGGTCGCGGTCGGCAAGGGTAGCGCCTACGATCTGTTTCTGACGCGCGAACTCCACCACGCGACAATCGTCCGGATTCCAACTTCACCGGCGGTTGTGCAGGGATTTCTGGATCAGCATCTGGACGTGGCTGCAGGCGTCAAGCAACAGCTCGAAAAAGACGCCGCCAAAGCGGGCGGATTGCGGTTACTGGACCAGCGCTTCATGGTGATCCGTCAGGCAATGGGCGTGCCGAAGGCCAAGGGTGATGAGGCGGCCGCGTATCTGTCGAAGTTCGTTGAAGATATGAAAGCGTCGGGCTTCGTCGCGGCGTCGCTGGCGCGGCATCACATCGCGGGTGCGGCAGTCGCAGACAACGACGAGTAGCGCACCACATGTATGTACCTTTGAGGTGCGCTACCACTACTCCCCACCCTATTCGTTCGCGACGTCCGGCATGACCTGTCCCATCTCCATCGCCTGACTGGCCGGTACGTCCTGAATGCCGATGACAATCTGGTCATCGGGCGCTCCGGTCGCGGTCTGAAACAGTTTCCAAAGACGCTGTATCAGTTCCCGCTTGTATTCAGGTGGCCGGCCGGCCCGCATCAAAAGCGTGAGCGCGGCAGTGGCCGCCGGTTCTCCGGCGGTGAACCCGCTGCCCGGCGCATAGTCCTGAAACACAATATGCACCCAGTTTTTCGGCACACCCGCAAACTCGGAGTGCAAGTTCGTCAGCTCCATCGCGAGTTTGGTTTTAGCGTCACCGCTGAGTGCGCCGTGCTGGGTAGTCAAGGTGTAGAGCGGCATGAGAGCGACTCCTGGACGGATGTTTCACGGGCGCTCGCATCGAAAGCGCCCTTCGTAACCTCGCCCCTTGCTAACGCATAGGGGCGTCCAGACGATCATTCGACGTAGTTCTTCAGAATGCGCAGGTCGGTCACGGAGTACGCCATACCGAGCCGATAACCCCGCCCGACGCGCACGGGCGCAATCAGGTTCATGTCCTCACCGGCAACTTCGGGAATTTTCAGTTCCGCCGACCCTGCCCAGACGTCGACGATCGCGAGATTGTCCGTGAGCGACATGGTCAGTTCATCGACCGGTGGCTTCTCCTGAAGTCCCGCTGCGAGTTGAGGAAAGTAACGGCGCATCGTCGTTGGCCGGTTAAAAACGGTCGTTGGATCAGCAACAGGTTCCTCGAGTTGGATACGAGCGGTCGCCAGCCGCTCTCCGTGCGCGGACACACTCGCGCCGAAGCGGCTTCCTTTGGCAAGCGGCGCCGCAGCCAGACTGGGCGCGGAGAAACTGCGAGTCTGGTAGACGCTGGCGAGCTTCTTTGGAAAGCCCTGCGCCCATCCGCGGGCGATGGCGGCGTCGTTATCGACGAAGATGTATGGGCAGTAGTTGACCGGAACACCGTCGAAGACCGCCTCGACCAGAACGAAAGCCTCGCGGTATTGATAGCGGGCCGGGTCCGTCAATTCGTCATTGGAACCTGTGAACTGCCAATCCAGAAACCAGAAGAAGGCCCGGCCGCCGGATTTCTCGTCCACCGTAACGCCCGGCGGGAGGAGCGCCGCGATCGCTTTCTGATCGGTCCAGTATTCGATGGCGAGACAATCGCTGGAGTAGTGCCACGGCGGCAGCGTCGCCAGTGCAGACTTTCCTTGCGGAGTGATAGGGACCGAAAACGCTTTAGGCATCTCGCTTCTCCTTGATCGGCGCGACGGGCAGTCGCTGTACGTGGAATCCATGCGTTTCCTGCGGACGCCGCGTATCAGTTGACGCAAACGGTTCGAGGACACGACGCGCGGCCAGAATGCGATCCGCCGTAGCGCTCGATCCAGCGCGCCGCGCGAGAGGTAATAGTGCAGTGTCCCGTCTGCTACCGCTTTAGAAATCGCACGACCACGCAGCAGATCGCGCCCCTGCATCGCGGCAAACCATCCTTGCGAACCGGTGTGGACGCTTCGCTGGGGACGTCCTCAGTGAAAGCCGTATTCAGGGTTACGTCGGTCGAAAACCGATTCACTCCAGCGGTGAGGCACGACGTCTTCGAAACGGATCATCTCCACCAGGTCGCCGCGTTCGTTCCACGCGGCTTCGCCACTGGGCCAGGGGTGTTGAAGATCGAATAGCAGTCTCACACGCTGTGCATAGTGCGCAGGCGGCCCTGACGGAGCAGTCCATGTCCATGCAAGCAAGCGCGTGCCGTGCACGTTCATGAGTTCGATGCGCGTCGGTTTTTCAGTCAGACCCTCTTCACGAAAGCTGTGGGCATCGTGCTCGATGGTGCGCGCAATGTACTGCAAGCCGAGATCGCGGACACTATGGCGGGACTGGGTGTGTGCGAACGCGCCGTCGATGGCGACCTTGCCCGACACGATACGCAGCGCGCCGCCCAGATGACCGACGATGCTGTCAGGATCCCGTGTTTCGTCGTAGAGAATTTCCTGTCCCGCATGGGCGCCATCGGGTAGCCATTTTGCGTAGACTTTTCGAGGGGTATCCTGGTAGCGGACAACCATGTGATCGGGCCGATCGGACCATCTTCCGGATATCCGCTCCTGGCGGAACATCCTGTATTCGCAGGCGTCGTCGGGAACCATGTCGAACCTCGCGTACTCGACGAAGGCGTCCGGATTCATTGCGTCCATCAGCGAAAGGATCTGAGCGTCGGTGAGGGACAGAAGCGAGCGGCTTTCAATCCACGTTCGCAACGAAGCCGCCTGGTCGCGAGCCGTGAGACACCGGAACCGGTTGACGTCCACTCTCACGGTATCCGACGTGGTGACGTCGGCGCATCCCGCCGATGGACCGGATGAAGCGCGCGTAATCGGGTTGGTCGATTGGGCGTGAGCGCCCATTGAGACAAACAGGCACGTCAACGCGAGCGCACACAGCAACGTCCGCGCGCTTGCCTGCCAAGCTGCGGCAGGCAGCGTGCTCCGGCTTGCTGGATGATCGGAAATACGTGCTCCGCAAAGCATCATGGGTTCAAACCGCCGCTGGTTTCACGGCTTCTGAACGCCCGCCCGAGCATGCTGCATGCGTCGATCGCCATGGCTCGCAATTGCGCCTCTGAGACGAGGCCAGTCAGCGCGCATCCCGTCCCCTGACTCTCCCAGTAAAACGTGCTGCGATTGCCGTCACGAAACAGGCGGAATGCCGTCGCGTCCTTTGGAACCACTGCAACGTACATCGTGAGCCGGGCGCCGGCCGTGTTCTGATACATGAACTGCGCGGCAGGGCCCGACTCGCCGGGCAGCAGGCGGCCGCCAATCAGCGCATAGCCATATTCCCGAAGCGAAGGTACCGACAACCGCTGACCGAGGCGCCGTGACAGCCAGTCGACCAGATGATCGCGTTGCGGCGCCGCTACCTCCACGGGGTGGCGTTGTTCAGGCGCATACACCGCGAAAGCGATGTCGGCGCGCTCAGCGAACACGGGTGGATCGGCCGCGAAATTCGCCGACATCCAACTGGGTGCCGAGCCGAGCACCACGCCCATCGCCACGCACGATGCCGCCACGCCGGCCTGCTGCCACCATGGCGTGCGGTGGCGCACGACGATACAACGCGCATCGTCCAGCGTGCCTCCAAACAGCGCTGTCAGCGCGGCTTTTTGCGCGCGATAGTTCGCCACGCGCTCGGCAGCCCGAGGGTAGGTCGTCAGCCGAACGAGCGCCGTCTCGTACTCCGTGGCGGACAGTTCATCGTCAACAAACGCCGACAGCGGCCGCAAATCCGGGTCGCCCAGGCCTCGCCTCGTTCGCTCTCCATGGTCGTTCATGGCTCGTTTCAAAACTCCCCCAAGCGGATGCCGCGTGATGATGGAATGTCGCGCAGGGCGCCACGCATCATTTCTAGCGTCAACGCCCCAAATAAACGTACGGCGGGGCCGCTATATTCCATCAGGAACTGCGTGAAAGATGGAATAGATGCCCCTGCAAAATCGTTTAGACGACATACGAACCACCGGCAGACTTCGATGAGCACTCGACAACAGCACGTCATCCGTTCTGTCAGCGCGGGGCTGCTAATTGCATCCGTTGCGTTTTTCGCTGGCTGCGGCACGGGAAGCACGGGCGGCATGATGTGAGACGACACGACACACGCTCAACCGACACCGCCCGTGCATAGGTCAGAGCAGCTCCGCCGTGAAGTCCCCCGCAGAATGGCTGCGGCTGGAACCGGATGAACTCGCGCGAAACAGCGCGGTGAACTCCTCCGCAGGCAAAGGCCGTGAAAAAAGATAACCCTGTCCAGTCTGGCAAGACCATTCCCGCAGGAGCGTTGCCTGCTCACTCGTTTCAATCCCCTCGGCCGTGACGGACAGTCCAAGAGATTGCGCCATGGAAATCACAGCGCGAACGATCGCATCGTCCTCGGCGCTCGTGCCAATGCCCTGAACAAAGGATCGGTCGATTTTCAGCACATCCAGCGGCAGCCTGCGAAGATAACTGAGCGATGAATAGCCCGTACCAAAGTCATCGATTGCGATTGTGACGCCAAAGTCCTTCAGCTTCTGGAGCGTCTCGATACTCCTTTCGGTATCCCGCATGATCAGACCCTCCGTGACCTCCAGTTTCAGCGAAGCTGCCGCGATCTGAGCGTTGGACAGCGCCGCGGCCACGTCGGCAACGAGGTTGGGATCATCGAACTGCCGAGGCGAGAGATTGACGCTAATCTGCAGCGGTGGTTCGGTTGGGAACTCCCGTTGCCAGCGGGCGACTTGCAAGCAAGCCTCTTCAAGTACGTATCGTCCGAGCGGAATGATCAGACCGCTCTCTTCCGCAATCGCAATGAACTCGGACGGCGGCAACAACCCTCGCGTGGGATGCTGCCACCGCACGAGCGCTTCCATTTCCCGGAACCCTGCCTCCTGAAGCTGCATGATGGCCTGGAAATACACGCGTAGATCGCGATGCTCGATCGCGTAACGCAGGTCCGTTTCAATCTCCAGCTTCTTGACTGCTTCAGCGTGCATGTTCTCTTCGAAAACCACATAACGGCCCTTTCCGCCGTTCTTGGCTCGGTACATGGCAACGTCGGCGTCCCGCAACAACGTGTCCGCATCGCCGCGGCCGCGGCCCGCGTGCGCGAATGCGAGCCCGACGCTCGCGCTGACGATGTACTGCTTGTTGTCGAGATCGAACGGTTGACTGAACTGCGCAAGAATGTTGTCCGCGACCAGGGTCCCTTCGCTCGTCGCTTCACTTCCCAGGTGTTCCAGCAGGATGACGAACTCGTCGCCGCCCAATCGCGCGACGGTATCAGTCGGGCGAACACATCCTTCAAGGCGCTTGGCCGCTGCGATCAGCAGCCGGTCCCCTACGTGATGGCCGAGACTGTCGTTCACCCGCTTGAAGTTGTCCAGGTCGATGAAGACGACGCCGATCATCGCATTACGCTCACGCGCGCGAGCTTCGGCCTGGCTAATACGATCGAGCAGCAGTGCGCGGTTCGGTAACGATGTGAGCGTATCGTAGAACGCCCGTCGCGCGAGCTGCTCCTCGAAGTTCTTTCTTTCGGTGGTGTCGCTCGCGGTCGCGACGATTGCGCCGACGGCCGGTTCGTCGAGCAGATTCGTCAAGGTAAGCTGAATATAGCGCCACGCGTCGCCTTCGCCCCGAGTACGGATCTCGATGGATTTTGTGGATCGAGCGGTCGACGACACGGTCTCCAACAGGCCCTGCAACGTGGGGCGGTCGATGGGATGAATCGGATCGAGCAGACTGGTGCCGACGAGTTGGCCCATGTTCTTCAACGGGTCCGGTCTTCGCGTCGGCGCCTCGTAAATCACAGTCCCGTCGACGTCGGAAACGAGTATCGCATCCGACGTGTTGGCGACAAGCGCCTGCAGCCTCTGTTCGCTCGTGCGCAGCGCGTCCTGGGCCGCTGCATCCACGTTCTTGCGAATGCGCCGCAGCATCTGAAGAAACAGCAGCGCAAGGCCCACGCCGATCGCTAGCACTACAGGGGTCGATATCAGGACGATCCGTTGTACGGCAACGAGCCGTTCGAGTTGCTTCGTCGCATCGTCGCGGTGCTGTGCCGCAATAGCGAGAACCTTCTGCTCGATATCGTCGAAGAGCGGATCGGCCGAATTCTCGTCGATCTCATTGGCTCTCGCGATATCGTGGTCGTCGACGGCCTTGAACATCGGCTTGACGAACGATCGATACTTCGTGTGCTTCTCCAGCAGGCCGCGCAGCATCGCGCTGCTGTCAGGCTCAAGTGCCATTGCCTTCTTCAAAGCTGCGTCGAGTGCTTCACCGGCCTCGCGGTGCTCGCGTAGAACCTCCGGGCGTGGATCCAGGAAGTACTTGCGTTCGGCCGATTCCTCCCACGCAACGCTATAGCGAGCTTCCTCGAAAGCGTTATCCGCCTCGTTGGCGGCTTGCGCGGCAAAACCGGCACTCAAGCTTTCGTACGCGCCCCAGAAGGCCAGGAGCGGCACGCTCAACAGAACGAGGACAAGACCAAATACTGCCGTGCGCCGCGCGGGGGGCACGTTCGACGACGTCTGCTCGACTTGGTCTGCACTTGTGTTGCGCCGCCACAGGTATCGACGCCTTTGAGTGCCCTTCTGTCTTGTCACGATTGCTCCGATGTGGAACAGCACGTCGACGAGGTGACCTGTTCGGGCAGGTCGGCGGAAGGAAACTGAAAGTGTCAGTCCGCCCGTAGACGACGTGCGCATCCGGAAGTCGTAATCCGAAGCATCGCTCGGTTCGTTCGTTGACTCCGAACCGAGCAAATGACGGACGACTCCGATCCCGGTCCACGTTATGTCGGACCACCGCTTATTAACGGCACGCTCCGGTTTTTTCTAAAGGTCTCGCGTGGGTGGACTGCAGTGCGCGCGTCAGCCGCGAACTAGAACAGCGGATGCGCTTGCGGATACAACGCGGTCCTGAGCGCGAGGCCACCGAGGACAACGAAGATGATGGCGGCCAGAATGTGGACCGCCTTTGTCGGCAGGCGATCGGCGAATTTGTGTCCCAGGTAGATGACGGGCACATTGGCCAGCATCATGCCAAGTGTCGTACCCGCAACCACACCGAAGAACTCGTGAAAGCGCGCCGCCAAGGCAATCGTGACGATTTGGGTTTTGTCGCCCATCTCGGCGAGAAAGAACGTGAGTGCGGTTGTGCCGAACACACCCATCGAGTTCTTCGTCAAAACCGCATCGGCATCGTCCAGCTTGTCGGGAACGAGAATCCACACTGCCATCACGGCGAATGACGCGACAACAGCCCAATTCAGAATGCCCGGACTCAGAACGCTCGCAAGCCATGCGCCGAGTGCGCCGGATGCACCATGGTTGATGAGCGTAGCGGCAAAAACACCAAGGATGATGGGAATGGGCTTGCGATATCGCGCTGCCAGAACCAGGGACAGAAGCTGAGTCTTGTCGCCGATTTCAGCAAGGCCGACCACACTGGTCGAAATGAGGAAGGATTGCATGGGGGTTGTTGTATCCGGGCCGCGCAGAAAAAACGCGATGACGCGCATTCCGGCGACCCGGTTAGGTCGGAATGCGAGTCATCGGTCTTGCCAGGCATTTAGCTGCGCACGCCATAGCGGGTCTCTCGACTCGCCAAGTATGTTGACGTGCGCCCTCGAACATGGCGTTCGAGGCGGCTACTCCCCAATGAGCAGGCGCGATTCTATCGCGCGATGTGTTGCAGAGGCAAGTCGCCACAATAGCGTTTTTCGCAACCGAGCATTGCTGCGCGCGCCGATTATTACGAATGCCTTTCTTTCCACGTCCATAGACCTGGACCGCGATGCGATGGCCGAGATTCACGGTGGCCGCATGAAGATCATCGGCCAACATGCCAACGGCGCAATAACATCACGGGCGAGCGTTGCAAATCGATCCAACTCGGCCACACGCCGCTAGAGAACAAACGTCTGCCACGGTACCGGCAGTGGACACTGGCCCGTAACCCGCAAAATCGATCGCGACTATCCAGGAAACGGCTACCTGAGAGTTCACCACTATCCGCCCGGCTTATTGCCGGTCGAGGCAACGTTTGCGAACCCTCTTCACACTTGTACGCGCTGGATGGCTCCAGCGACCGCTCGTACGGCAAGCAGGTATCCATCGACGCCGAGGCCGCATATCACGCCGCGTGCCACTAGCGAGATCAGCGAATGTCGATACTGTTCATCCCGCTGATGGATGTTGGTGATGTGCACCTCGATCACCGGTTGGCGAATCAGCTTGACTGCATCCAGCACGGGTATCGACGCAAACGAAAATCCCGCTGGGTTGATGACGACGGCCGCATCCTTTTCGAAGGCTTCCTGCAACCAATCGACCATCACGCCTTCGTGGTTCGTCTGGCGGAAATCGCATTCGAGGTCGAGCTCGGCCGCGAGGGCTTCAGTACGTTCTTTCACCTGAGCAAGGGTCGTCGTACCGTACAGGTGCGGTTCGCGCTTGCCGAGCATGTTGAGGTTCGAACCGTTCAGGACATAAACAAGTGGTTTCATCTGCATTGCCTGCGTTTCAGTGAGAATGAGATTGGGTGGGCGCGTGCCCGTGTGAACCAATGACTTCTTCGGCAGAGTCGACCCGGTTCATATCGATCCCAAGCGTTTCGGGCGCGGTGAGGATCGCGATGAGCGAAATGACATTGAACACGACGCACACTGCGATGACGCCCCACGGCGAGCCATTGCAAAGGGCAAAGAGCCAGACTGCAAGAACCGGCATCGGACCGCCCGCGACCAGATTGGCGCCGGTATAGGCAAGCGCCGATCCCGAGTAGCGCACGTTAGTAGGGAATGCTTCAGCAAATGCAACCGGCTGGATGCCGCTCTGAAATTGGGTGAAGCCAAGAAAGAAACCCATTGCTGCCAGCATGGGCACGAAACTCTTCGTATCAAGAATCTGAAAGTACACGAACAGCATGAGCAAGGTTGCGGTGGAGCCGATCGCGAGCGCTTTCTTGCGACCGATACGGTCACTCAGCATGCCGCCGGCCAGCGCGCCGACGATGGCGCACACGTTCGCGCCCATCAACAGCAGGAAGCCCGTCTGTTTCGGCACACCCAGCGTTTTCGTGACATAACTTAACGAGAACACAACGATCAGATAGAAGATCGCTGCAGGGCCGCAGAAGAACAACATCCATCGCAACACCGTTCGCCAGTGAAGGCGCAGCGCATCGCGCAGCGGACTGCCTACGTGGGCTACTTCGGTTTTACGGAGTGCGACAAACGCGGGCGTCTCACTGACTCGCAGCCGGATGTAGATACCGACGATCACGAGAATGAAGCTCAGGACGAACGGGATGCGCCAGCCATACGCGTCGAATGCCTGCGCCGACATCGCCGAAGAAAGTGCCAGCAATACGCCGTTGGCCATGATCTGGCTGAGCGGTGAGCACAATCCGAGAAGGCCGGAGTATTTACCGCGACGATCGGGACTTGCGTGCTCGATCGCCATCAACTGCGCCCCCGTCGATTCACCTCCCAGCGCGAAACCCTGCAGGATGCGAAGCACCACTAGCAGTAGCGGCGCCCATACACCGATGCTCGCATAGGTTGGCAGAAAGCCCATCAACATCGAACAGAGTCCCATCACGGTGACGGTGCCGAGCATCAGATTGCGCCGTCCCAGCTTGTCGCCAAGGTAACCGCAAATGATGGCGCCAAGCGGTCGCGCCGCGAGTCCGACACCGAACGTGGCAAGCGATGCCAGCAATGCGGAAGTCGAATCCATCGACGGGAAAAACAGCTTGGGCAGCACGGTGGCGGCCAGTGCGCCATATAAGGTGAAATCGAACCATTCGAGTGCGGTTCCGACGGCCGCCGCGGTCACGGCGCGCGTGCGCATCGCCTGCTGGGCGGGTAGGTGCGATTGCTGATCCATGTTGTCTCCTGTTCCAAACCTGTGTCGGCGTCACGTCCCGGCGAACCTTGTCATGTCAACCGTGAGTGGCCCGTCTTTTGTTATGCGTCTCTTGTATCAGCGCGATGAAGCATTCGACGAGACGGCATGCTGCACAGATTAACAGCGCTGGTGGGACACTATTCCAAGGTGGAATTCCATTCCACATTATGCAATCATGAATGCTCTACTGAGTTGACGGGAGGTTCTATGCCGGGTGTGACTGAGAGAACACTGGCAGTGCTCGAATTTCTGGCGACACAGATGGAAGGAACGCCACTCGCGCTAATCTCGGATCAACTTGAGATTCCGCGTAGCGCCTGCCATCGCCTGCTCGCCGATCTCAAACAGTGCGGCTATGTGCGTCAGTTACGCGAGCAGGGCGACTATGTGCTAACCACGAAGCTGGTCGGCCTGGGTCTCAGTTATCTCGCGACGTCCGGCATCATCGATGTTGCGCAAACCATGCTCGACCGTCTGGCGGAAACATCCGGAGAACTCGTGCGGCTCGCGATCGTCGACGGAGACAGGCTGACGTGGGTTGCCAAGTCGCAGGGCGCGCTGAAGGGCCTGCGGTACGACCCGGACATGGGCATGGATACCATTCTGTCGTGCAGTGCGACCGGCCATGCGTGGATGATGACAATGACCGATGAGCGGGCGCTCGAATTGGTGACACGCCAGGGGTTCGGGCAGCCGAAGCAGTACGGCCCCAACGCACCGACCACCGTGAAGGCGCTGCTGGGGTTCGTGGATGCCGCTCGTGGCCGCGGCTACGCAACAATTTATGAGGTGTTCGCGCCTGGGATGACGGCGATGGCCGCTCCGGTCCAACGACGGGGTTACCCGGCTATAGGGGTCATCAGCATCGCAGGGCCAGCCGTTAGATTAACGGAGAAGCGTATGACGACACTCGGGCCTGCGCTTATGGCGGCTGCAAACGAACTCGCTGCCGCCAGCCTGGCATCTCCGCTTTTGGGTCGAGTCCGTTAGTGTCCGGCGCGCGGTCTGAGCCCGCACGAGCCCCCCCAACAATAGACATCCGACTGGCGCAAGCAACTCCCCCTCAACGCACCCAACAAGATTCTTCATCACGGCCCTCCTGTCACGCTGATGACTTAAGGCCCGCTTACATTCGTGGCTCACATTTAATCCCAAAGAGGACACAATCCGTGAACCACTCCTACCGCACTACGGCGGTAGGCTGCTGTCTGGCCGTCTGCGCCAGCCTGTCTGCCTACGCACATGCCGACGAATCACCCGCCATTTCCGGCTCGTCTGTCACGCTCTACGGTATCGTCGATACCGGTCTGGAATATCTCACCAGCGCATCGTCGTCGAAAGGCGAGACGCATAGCGTCACCCGTCTGACTTCCGGCGACATGTCCGGCTCGCGCTGGGGCATCACCGGCACCGAAGATCTCGGCGGCGGCTCGCGCACCTTCTTCCTGCTCGAAAGCGGCATCAATGTCGATAGCGGCGCCCTGCTGCAAGGCGGCCGCGAGTTCGGCCGGCTCGCCTATGTAGGCATCGCGAACGACACCTGGGGCTCGTTCTCGCTGGGCCGCCAGGGCGGTCTGTTCCTCGACTGGGTCAGCGAATACAACCCGCTGAAGAACGCGGTCTATGCCATCAAGATGCAAGACCCGGCATTCTCGGACCGGCTCGACAACACCGCTCGCTATGAAAAACGCTTCGGCGAACTGACTGCGATCGCGCAATACAGCTTCGGCTACGACGCGGTCACGTATGGCCCGCAGCCGGCCGGCGACACGCGTTTTGCCCGGGTGATCGAAGGCGGCCTGCGCTATAAGCACGGCCCGTTCAGCGCGACGCTCGTCTACGACCAGAAGAATGGCGGCAGCACGAGCACGACGGCCGCGCATACCTCGAAGGTCGGCGGCTACGAAGGCGATACGGACCGCCGCGTGTCGTTCGCAGCAAGCTACAAAATCTCCACGGTCACGACTTACGCCGGTTACCGCTACCTCGATTCGCATGCGGTGCACCTGAGCACGCTGAGCACATCGCCGGTTGAAGCAGCCAGCCTCTACTGGGTCGGCGCGACCTGGCTCGCGCAGCCCAACCTCGCGCTCTCCAGCACGGCGATGTACCAGAACTTTTATGGCACGTCGCGCGACCCTTGGTCGTTCCAGGTTGATGCGGACTACTTCCTGTCCAAGCGCACCGACCTGTATCTGAACCTCGCGTACGCACTGAACCGCAACGGCTCGAACCTGGGTCTGAACGGCTTCGGCACGGACGTCGTGGCCGGCAAGAACCAGTTCGGCCTGATGGCCGGCATCCGCCACAAGTTCTAGGCATGCAGATGAACGACGCGAGCGTATCGATCCACTTGCGCGGACTTCGTCAGCGTTTCGGTGAGCAAACCGTGCTCGACGGCATCGATCTCGACGTGCCGGCGGGCACGACGCTCGCGCTGCTCGGCCCATCCGGCTGCGGCAAGAGCACGCTGCTCAAGCTGCTGGCCGGGCTGCTGCGTCCGGACGAGGGCTGCGTGATGTTCGGCGGCGAGACCGTCGCCGATCCGTCGCACTGCGTGCCGCCGGAAGCACGCGACCTCGGCATGGTGTTCCAGGACTACGCGCTCTGGCCACACATGACGGTAGCGGGCAACGTTTCGTTTCCACTGGAAATGCGCGGCGTGCCGCGCGACGAGCGGGTTGCTGCGGTCGCACAAGCGCTTGCGCGCGTCGGTCTCGAACAGATGGCCGCGCGCCGGCCTTCAGCGCTGTCCGGTGGCCAGCAGCAGCGCGTCGCGCTGGCACGCGCGATCGTCGCGCGTCCACGCGTGCTGCTGTTCGACGAACCGCTCTCGAATCTCGACACGCAATTGCGCGCCACCCTCTGCGACGACATTCGCACCGTCCTCGCGCAACTCGGCACGACCGCCGTGTACGTGACGCACGATCGCAGTGAAGCCGATGCGCTGGCGCACACGATCGTCACGCTTGCGCAAGGACGTGTAGCGCAGACTGTCCATCGATAACGGAATCGCTACAATGTATAAGCTACTTTCTTCTATCGTTTGTTCCCTTTTCCTTGCCTTCGGGCCGATTACTTCCGTGCAAGCGCTTACTGTCTACACCGCCGGTCCCGGCAACCTCAGCAAAAAACTCGCGCAAGGGTTCGAGCGCAAAACCGGCGTCAAAGTCGACCTGTTTCAGGCCACGACCGGCAAGGTGATGGCGCGCATCGAGGCGGAATCGAGCAATCCGCACGCAGACGTCCTGATTTCCGCATCATGGGACACGGCCCAGGATCTCGAGCGGCGCGGCTGGCTCGCTCCGTACACGAGCCCGAACGCGGCACACGTGCCGCCCATGTTCAAGGCGCCGTCTTACGTCGCGCAAGGTGTCTCGGCGCTTGGCATCGTCTGGAATACACGCGCCGGCAAGCCTGAGCCGCACGACTGGCGCGATCTCGCCGCGCCCGAATATCGCAATCAGGTGACCACGCCGAATCCTGCGCTGTCAGGTGCCTCGCTCGATCTGCTATTGGGCCTGCAGGACCGGCTCGGCGAAGCCGCATGGACACTATTCGACAGCCTGCACAAGAACGGCATGCTCGTGCTCGGGCCGAATGCGCAGGCGATCAATCCGGTGCTTCAAGGGGCAAAAGCAGCCGTGTTCGGCGCGGTCGATTACGTCGCGTACGGCGCGGCGGCCAGCGGCGAATCGGTCAAGGTGATCTTCCCGAGCAGCGGCACGGTAATCGCGCCGCGTCCGATGATGATCCTCAAATCGTCGCATGCTCAGGCGGACGCCCGGGCATTCGTCGACTACGTGCTGTCCGACGAGGGCCAGCAACTGGTCGCCGCCGCCTACCTGATTCCGGCGCGCGAAGACATCGATTCGCCACGGCCGCGCCTGAAAGACCTGAAACTGCTGCCGCAGGACGATGGCAGCAATACGAAGTCGCGAGCCGAGGTTCTGTCACGCTTTAACGCGCTGTTCGGCGAACACTGATGGCCAGCGTGATCGCGCAACGCGGCCTCACGCGACGCGGGTGGCGGTTGGGTCGCGTCGGGCGCACCACCGCGCTTGGTACGCTGTTCGTCACATTGGGACTGCTGGTTGCGTTGCCCACCGCCTTCGTCGCGTTGCAGGCGATCTTTCCGCAGTTGAATCACGGCTCCTTTGCGCATCCCTTTGCGGCGATCCGCTCGACGCTCACGCAATCCGACACGTGGCCGCTGCTCGGCAACACGTTGCGTTTCGGCGTCGCCGTGGCGCTGGCGAGCATCGCTTTAGGCGTGCCGCTCGGCGCACTGCGCGGCTTGACGCGATTGCCGGCCGCGCGGCTATGGGATTTGCTGTTTCTCGCGCCGTTTCTGATTCCGCCCTATCTCGCGGCACTAGGCTGGATGTTGCTGCTGCAGCCGCATGGCTATCTCCAGCAACTGGCCGGCTTCGATCTCGGCGGGTATCTGTTTTCGTTCGCAGGCATTGCGCTCACGATGACGCTGAGCGTGTTTCCAGTCGTGTATTTCGCGGTCTCACGCGCGTTGATGTCGACCGGCGGCCGGCTCGCACAGGTTGCGCGAGTATGCGGCGCCACGCCATGGCGCGCGTTCGTGCGCATCACTCTGCCGCTCGCCGCGCCGGCGATTGCCGCGAGCACCTTGCTCGCCTTCACGATGGCGATCGAAGAATTCGGCATTCCATCCGCACTTGGCGCGCGTGCCGGCTTCAGTTTGCTCGTGACATCGATCGAAGCGCGCTTCTCCGATTGGCCGATCGATCTGTCCGGCGCAGCGGTGCTCTCGGCGTTGCTCGCGCTCACCGCGCTTGCGGCCTTCATTGCGCAACGGCGTCTGCTCGCCGGCCGTGACTTCGATACGCAAACGGGCAAGCCGGTCGCTAGCGATCCGTTCGAACTCGGTCTCTGGCGCGTACCGGTTCTGTTGCTGTTCGGCGCGGCGGCGTTTTGCACGACGATCGCGCCGCTCAGCGCGATCGTGGCGACGTCTTTCGTGCGCACGCTGTCGGGCGGTTTGAGCGTGTCCAACCTGACACTCGCGCATTTCGCAGCAATCGCTTCGGTGGGTGAAGGCGCCGGCGCCCTGCTTACAAGTCTCGGTCTGGCCGCGGCGACAGCGGTCCTGACGGGCTCATTGGGGTTTCTGGCTGCGTGGATCATCATCAAAACGCGCACGCCTGGACGCGCGGCGCTCGACGGTCTTACGCTATTGCCCCATGCGATGCCCGGCATCGTGATCGGTGTCGGTTTGATCCTCACGTGGAACCTGCCGTTCTGGCCCATCACGCCGTACAACACGTGGGCCATTCTCCTGCTGTCGTATAGCTGCTTGCTGCTGCCGTATCCGGTGCGTTATGCGAGTGCTGCGCTGCGGCAGATCGGCGGCAGCCTCGAGGCCGCGGCGCGCGTGCATGGCGCGACTGAAGCGCGCGTGCTGTGGCGCATCGTCTTGCCGCTGGTGGCCCCGCCGCTCGCGGCGTCGATGATGATCGTGTTCGCGGTCGCATCGCGCGAACTCGTGACCTCGCTGCTTCTCTCGCCAAGCGGTGTGCAAACCGCATCCGTATTCATCTGGCAGCAGTTCGAGCAGGGTTCGATCGGCGACGGTATGGCGATGGGCACGTTGATGCTGGTGATCAGCGGCGCCGTGCTTGCGCTGGCGTCGCTTTGGACACGGCGTCTGGATGTGCTGCCTTGAATCGCGCCGCGCCGACGAATGAGGTCTGTCGGCGCGGCAGAACTGCGAATGTTACTGGCTACAAAAGGTGGGCTGATACTTGTAGACCCACGCGGTCTTCGTCGAACTCGGCGATTGCACCCAGTTCGTCATGCCCTGGATCGTATTGAAGATCAGTTGCGAGCGCGAAGTGACCTTGTCGGTGAAAACACCGTCGTCGTTCACGTCGACTTCGAAGGAGATTTCTGCGAGCGCCGGCGTGCCCGAACCGTTTGCGTACCAGACGGTCATCGTGAAGTCGGCGTCTTCCTGACCGAGATCGCTGGTCGGGCCGTCGAAGGTCAGTTCATGAATTGACAGGCCGCTCACCGGCACGAGCGACTGTGTGCTGATGCTGTCGAATACATGGGTGGTGGGGAAGAGGTCGTTGATGTCGCTCAGGTGGTTGATGTTCTTGGAGTTGGAGAGCGGCTCGTTCGTCGAATGCGAGTACGTTTGATTCGAGGGCGGCGTGATGTCGTCTTCGAGCTTGCTGCTGGCCTTTGACGAGCTGCCGCTGACATCCGTATTCGCCGAGGTGGTTTCGTTCGCTGAGCCGAACTTCAACTCGATATTGCGACCGCTGCTGTCATCGCGTTCACGCATCGAGTAGCCGGCCTGCTTGACGGCGCAGGTTCCCGGCGAGTCGTAGTACAGCACAGTGCGATCGTTGTCGGCGCTAAAAGTCTTCTTGACCGTGCTATCGAAGCCGTTTGCCGCAAGGCTGGCCTGAAGATCGGTCAGAAAGCGATTGGCCGTATCGACAGGCGAACTGTCGAACGCAACGGGATTGAGCAACACTTTGTATTCACGGCTGCCTACGCTCGGCGTGCCAGCGTGAGCCACTTGGGACGCCGCGAAAAGCGCGAGCGCTGCTGCATGATTCCATTTGATCTTTGTCATTTCGGTTCTCATGGTTGAAGGGGTACTGCAACCGTGACATTAGTTATCCGAAGTGACGTTGATGTGAAGTTTATGAAGAATTGCGGCAGTGAGCGCGACGTCACAGACTCGTCCCGCAATCACGCCTTATTCAAGCCGCTAACCGGCGGCCGTCCCTTTGAAACAGCGGCGCAGAACCGGTCAGCTATTGTTCACGCAGCGACTTTCCGTTCCGCTCCGAGAGGCAGTTCGGGCATGTCACGATCGGACTGCGGCACGGAGCCAGGCCGGCGATGCACGTCATGCGTCACGAAACCCTGTTCGCGGCTCGGCACATCGAACCACTCCCGATGCGCAAACGAATCGCGAATGTCTTCGAGACCGCTTTCCCAATGCTCGTGCATTGTGTCGACGCTGAACTCGTAGTCCTTGTAGTGCCCTTCATACGGCTTGTTCTTGTAGATCAGATGCACCACATTGATCGCGCTGCCGTCGGCCGCCTCTTCGGCGAGACGGAATAGCGGATCGGTCTTGCGCAGATCGGATGGAACATGCGCGAGCAACTCCTTGACGAACCGCGCATGCTTCTGACGATCCGCCAGCATGCTGGTAATCGCCCGCGTACGGCTGGAGTACTGGATGTCTTTGGCGCGCTCGGACACGTCGAGAAAATCTCCCGGCGCATTCCCTCTCGCGCTCCACAGATCGACCTGAAAAACCAGCGTATCTTTGTGGTCCGCATCGCGAAGCACCTCTGTCAGCGGTGTGTTCGAAACCAGGCCGCCATCCCAGTAGTACTCGCCGTCGATCTCCACCGCCGGAAAGCCTGGCGGCAACGCCCCTGACGCCATGAAATGCTCCGGCTCCAGACGCATTCTCGTGTTGTCGAAGTACACCAGGTTGCCGGTCCGCACGTTCACCGCACCCACCGAGACTCGGATGTCGCCATCGTTGATACGGTCGAAATCGGCGAACTTCAACAGCGTTTCCCTCAGGGCGGCAGTGTCGTAGTAGCTGACCGCGTTGGGGCTTTGCTTTCCGAAACCTGCCATTGGCAACGGGCTGCGCGGCGAGAAAAAACCCGGCTGACCCTCTGTCAACGCGCGGCTGGCTGCCCACAAACTTGCCCACTTGCGCGACAGGTCGTGCGCGCCGAACCCAGGCAGCATCCATTCACCCAGACCACCAACCCAGTCAAGCGGATGACAGATCGAATCCCAGAAGCCTCGTAACGCTTCCACGCGGTTTTCCGGCGCATTGCCGGCAATGATGGCGGTGTTAAGCGCGCCGATCGACACACCGGCGATCCAGTTCGGTTGCACACCGGCCTCGGCCAGGCCTTCGTAGACGCCGGCCTGGTAAGACCCGAGCGCGCCGCCACCTTGAAGCACTAGAGCGATCTCGTCGTAGCGCGGCAGCACAAACGCATCCGGCTGCCCGTTGATTTTTTTTGTGCTGCTGCGCATACGCGACCCCTTATTGCATTGACCAGCCGTGGCTAACGATCACCGACTGCCCGGTGAGCGCAGACGATTCGAAACCTGCAAGGAACGCAACCGTATTGGCGACGTCCTCGACGGTAGTGAATTCACCGTCGACGGTTTCCTTGAGCATCACGTTCTTCACCACTTCGGCTTCGGAGATACCGAGCGCCTTGGCCTGCTCGGGAATCTGCTTGTCGACGAGTGGAGTACGCACAAAGCCCGGGCACACCACATTCGCCCGCACGCCGCGCGGCCCACCTTCCTTCGCAACCACTCGGGCCAGTCCCAGCAAGCCGTGCTTGGCTGTCACATAGGCGGACTTCAGCTTAGACGCCTCATGCGAATGCACCGAACCCATGTAGACGATCGAGCCGCCCTTGCCGCCCGCGTACATGTGCTTGATGGCAGCCTTCGTGGTGAGGAAGGCGCCGTCCAGATGGATGGCCAGCATTTTCTTCCAGTCGGAAAACGCGTACTCCTCAATTGGAGCGACGATCTGGATACCCGCGTTCGACACGAGCACGTCGATGCTGCCGAGCTCCTGCACCGCGCGTTCGATGCCGCTATTGACTGCTTCTTCATTCGTCACATCCATTGCAACCGCCAGCGCCTTGCCGCCCGCGGCGACGATGCTGTTGGCCACCTTCTGCGCGTTCTCGAGATTCAGGTCGGCAATCACTACTGCGGCACCGAGGCTGGCGAGTTTGCGTGCGCACTGCTCACCGATACCGCTTGCTGCGCCCGTCACAAGCGCGACTTTATTGTTCAACGACATGTTGCGTTCCTTCCTTATCGGTTCACGGACCGTTATTGATTGACTGCGAGCTTCACGCTCTCGGTTGTGGCGAGATAATCGAGCGCAACCTCGCCAATATCCAGTGTGAGATTGGCGATCACATGCCGTGCGCCGACCACCCGCTTTACCGGCAGATCGGCGACGGGCGCCAATGCGTGCGGATGCAGTTCAAGCGCGGCGGGACCGGACCACGCACCCAGCACGCTCACGTCGCGCAGATAGAAACGCACGAGCTCGCACACGCGCGCCGAACCGTCAACGTGCGGGATCACTTTCAGCAGGTAATTCGGCGTGTCCGCAAGCTTCTTGCGTTCAACCTCGATGTCGAGCGGCACATGCTTGAAGCCCATCGTGCCGGTTGCGATACGTTGTGTGCCGTAGTCGAGTGTGCCGAGCAACGTGTCGTTGCCGTCTACGCTCAAGGTCGGCTTAGCCAGCTTCTTCGGAAAGCCCCAGATCTCGCGGCCGCCGGCGATCGGACCTTCGTCATCGAGGTACATCGAATGGGTGTAGTTGCCGAGGCGACCTTGCTGGTCTCGCACCGAGATGACCTGGCCGCTTTCGGTGTAGTCACCGAAGCCCGAAGAATCCGGCATGCGAATGAATTCGTAATGCACGAGGTCGTTTTCCGGATGCAACGGCTCCGGCACGATGGCGCGCAACGCATCGAAATCGGTCTCATACGAGATGATGAAGTATTCCCGATTGATGAAGCGGTACGGCGGCCGGGGGTAGGCTGGATTGTGAACGGGCATCGCAAAGGCGTCTTTGCGGATCGAAGCGAGGTTCATGAGACTCCTTTATGACTGGCACATGCAGCACCGGTGCAATGGTAGAGGCAAACCTCACGCGATAAGACCCATCATTCGTCAATAGACCGTTAACCACACTGCAACACTGCCACTGGAACTTTGGGCGCGTCATGCGAATCAGTGGATGTCTAAACACGCCTGAAAGGAGCGAAGCACACCGGCCCCAAAAAAAGATCGCACGAGCGCGATCCGATGCATAGCACCAGGCACCCACCTCGTATTGATGTCAGTGAGAAGCGGAGAACGCGTCGAACGTTGCAGCCGGAGATAGCGCGAACGATGCCCGCATATCTCGCGCCTCATCGACCGGTGAGCGTCCGAAGAAACGCTTGAACTCGCGACTGAATTGCGAGGGACTTTCATAACCGACACGTGCCGAGGCTGAAGCTGCGGTCAAACCGTCGCGAATCATCAGCAGGCGCGCCTGATGCAAACGCGTCGACTTGATGTATTGGATCGGCGAGGTGAGCGTGACGGTTTTGAAGTTGACATGAAACGCGGGAACGCTCATCCCCGCCTCTTCCGCGAGACGACTGACATCCAACGGCTGCGCGTAGTCAGTGTGAATTCGCCGCAGCGCTTTCGCGACCCTGCCGAAGCGCCCCTGATGCGCGAGTGCAGCCCTCATCGCTGCGCCGCGTTCCCCGATCAATACCCGGTAGCAGATTTCCCGCACGATTGCGGGCCCCAGCACCTCCGCGTCCAGAGGTGACGTCAGGGCTTGCAGCAGGCGCAGGGCCGCTTCGGCGAGGTCTCCCTCGAGCGGCGTCGATACGATCCCTAGCGGCGTGCCTTCCTGATGGCTTCCACTGCGATCGATCGCCAGTATCAGATCGGTCAATTCGATCAGATCGAGTCGCAACGTCACAGCCAGCATCGGCTCGGACTCGCTCGCTTCGGTTTCTGTCGAGAACGGCAGCGGCACAGACAGGATCAGATAGTGCTGGGCGTCGTAGACATACACCTCCTCGCCCAGAAAGCCCAGCTTGCGCCCCTGACACACGATCACGATGCTGGGCTCGTACAGCACTGGCGTGCGCCCCAACGGCCGGTTCGAGCGCATGAACCGCACGCCCTCCAGCGCGGACTGGGTGTACCCCTCATTCGGCGCCAGACGCTCAAGCAGGCTCACCATCCTTGCGGAAACTGGGTTGTCGGCAACTGTCACGAAGACTCCTCGTTCGCCAGATCGGATGAAGAAATTCTACTTGATCCGATCGGTGGCCCGCATCCACTTCAATAGGAATAGGCAATACCGCGATTGTCACGTGTATTCGCGTGCAGGAGCTCGGCTCATAAGATGGGTCATCGGCTGCACGGTGTGGCCGAAGCGCTCGGGAGACCGCGCCGCGATTGCTTTGCCGCCTCGTGCGCAGACTTCGTAGCCTCTCCCTCTGACAAACCTGCACAGCTTATTGGCACGGAGAACGCAACATGACAACGCAAACCCATCAACCCAAAGTCATCCTCATCACCGGGGCAAGCAGCGGTATCGGTGAAGCAACGGTCCGGCTGCTCGCCGCCCAAGGTCACCAGCTCGTGATCGGCGCGCGGCGCACGGAACGACTTGCGGCGCTGGCCGAAGAAATTCAAGCAAGCGGCGGCTCGGTTCGTTACAAGGCACTCGACGTCACGTCCGCCGACGACGTCAACGCATTCGCCCAGTCCGCACTGGACGCCTTCGGCCGCATCGACGTGATCGTCAACAACGCCGGCGTGATGCCTTTGTCGCCCTTGAGCGCGACAAAGGTGGACGAATGGAATCGCATGATCGACGTGAATATCCGCGGCGTGCTGCACGGCATCGCTGCGGTCCTGCCGACCATGGAGCGCCAGGGGTTTGGCCAGGTCATCAATATCTCATCGATTGGCGGCCTCTCTGTCTCGCCGACAGCCGCCGTGTATTGCGCCACCAAGTTCGCTGTACGCGCCATCTCGGACGGTCTGCGCCAGGAAACCGACAAGATTCGCGTGACCGTGATCTGCCCGGGCGTCGTGGAGTCTGAGTTGGCCGATTCGATTTCCGACGAAACCGCGCGTGCAGCGATGCGTGACTTCCGACGCGTTGCGCTGACGTCGGACGCTATTGCGCGTTCGATCGCCTACGCAATCGAGCAGCCGGCGGACGTGGATGTCAGCGAAATCGTTGTGCGCCCGACGGCGAGTCCTTTCTAACGAGTCTCATCTCTTTGGAGCAATTCACCATGACTTCACAAGCATCCACCCACCAACCGTTCGCCGGCAAGGTTGCCATCGTCACCGGTGCGGCAAGCGGCATCGGACTCGCCACCACCGAGCTATTGCACTCTCAAGGCGCGAGCGTGATCGCCGTTGGACGCGGCAGCAACGTCGAAGCGTTGGCCCGGCCCGGGATCGTTCCGCTCATCGCCGACGTCGCGCATGAGGAAAGCGCGGTGCGCGCCGTGGCCACTGCGATGGAACACTTCGGCAAGCTCGACATTCTCGTCAACAACGCCGCGATCATCATTAACAAGCCGGTAGTGGAGATGACGCTCGACGACTGGAACGGTATCCAGGCGGTCAACTCCACCGGCGCATTCCTGTTCTCGCGTGAAGCCATGCGCGCGATGATGCCCGCGAAGACCGGCGCAATCGTCAACGTGGGTTCATACGCGTGCTATCAGGCGTTTCCGCTGATCGCCGCCTATGCGGCCTCGAAAGGTGCACTCGCTCAGTTGACGCGTGCCATGTCGCTCGAGGCGATCGATCACGGTATTCGTGTCAATGCGGTGGGATCCGGCGATGCCGTGACGAACATCACGAACCATCTTCACGACGACGGCCCGGCCTTCCTCGCCGAGCACGGCAAGAATGCGCCGATCAAACGGGCTGCCGATCCGCGTGAAATTGCTGAAGTGATCGCCTTTCTGGCTTCTGAGAAAGCGAGCTATATCGTCGGCGCGGTTGTGATGGCCGACGGTGGAATGAGCGTGGCGCTCAAGTAAGGCGCTGGTCACATTCTTTTGAAACATCGCTGAGATTTTATTTCGTATTCCATATCTCTTAAGGAAATTATCATGAACAAGTCCGCGAAAATCTGGTTCGTCACTGGCGCATCGAAAGGCGTCGGCCAACGGCTCGTCCGGCAACTCCTCGCGCGTGGCGATTACGTCGCCGCGACTTCGCGAACCGTGGCGTCGCTGACGGAAGCGATCGGCCCCGCTTCGGAGCAGTTTCTTCCTCTGCAAGTGGATCTGACCAACGACCGGAGCGTGCACTCCGCCATCGCGCAAACCGTCAAGACGTTCGGCAAGGTCGATGTGATCGTCAATAACGCCGGCTACGCACAACAGGGAACCGTCGAAGCCCTTTCGGACGAAGAGCTTCGGCAAAATTTCGAAGTCAACCTGTTCGCACCGCTGTTGGTACTGCGGCACGCGCTCCCGCATCTGCGCGAGCAGCGCGGCGGGCATGTCATCAACATCGCTTCGATCGTCGGCTATCAGGGCGGCTACGCCGGCTGGGGCAGCTATGTGGCGAGCAAGTTCGCGCTTGCGGGCCTGACCGAGTCGCTCGCGGCCGAGGTGGCCGAGTTCGGTATCAAGGCGACCGTGGTCTACCCTGGGCCGGTGCGCACGGAGTTTTTGTCGAGCGGCGCGTTGGCGGTGGCCAAACGACAGATCGATGAATACACCGAAGCCAAGGCGTCGCTCGATCTGCACCTGGGCACGCTGCACGGTCATCAGGCCGGCGATCCGGACAAGCTGGCCATGTTGATCATGCAGACTGTTGATGTCGGCGAACCGCCATTGCACCTGTTCGCCGGCAAGATCGCCAACGAACTGGCGGCGCAAAAGGCCGCGGCGGTTCAACGTGATCTTGATGCGTGGAAGGGCTCATCCGAAGCGACGGACTTTGTTGAGTAACATCAAGACCGGGCAGCGTCCAGCGATGGACGCTGCCCGGCGGGAGAATTCCAATCTTGGAGATCGGTTGAATCACTTCTTCCCGTCTGACTGCCCTCCACCCAGCGCCTCAAGCAGTGGCCGCAGCGCATCCAGTTCCACACCAAACCCGTTCCAGTCCCCTGCCTTCAATCGCTCGATCGCACGGTCATAGTGTGCAAGCGCTTCGCGGGCACGCGCATCCGCTGTCCCCTGAGGCTGCGACGCGAGCGGACCACTTTCCTTGAACAGCGCCGCCAACGCTTCACCCAACGTTTCCCTCATCACTACCCGATCCCCATACGCAGCGATCACCCGCTTCAACTCAGGTAACTGCCCCGACTCCGCACGCAAGTACAGCGGCGAGACGTAGAGAATCGAGTTCTCAATCGGCACAACAAGAAGGTGGCCGCGAATGACACGCGAACCCATCTGATTCCACAACGAAATCTGCTGCGAAATCTCGGTGTTCTGCTGGATGCGCGCCTCGATCTGGAACGGCCCATAGACGAGCTTATCCTTCGGGAACGAGTAGACGACAAGCTTGCCGTAGTTAGGCGGATCGCAACGCGCGGCGAGCCACGCGATCATATTGTCGCGCTGGCTGGGCACCATCGGCAGCATCAGGACGAACTCTTCGCGCGGTTCCCCGGGCAGCCGCATGATCATGTAGTAAGGCGCCATCGGCGTGCCGGGACTATTCCCGCCATCAACGCCGATCAATTCCCGTGGGAACTGCCAAAGATCCTCGCGATTGTAGAAAACCTCCGGCGCATCCATGTGATACGCCCGATAAAGTTGCGCCTGGATCTGGAACAGCTCTTCCGGGTAGCGGATATGCTGCTGCAAATCTTGCGGCATCGTCGCAAGCGGTTTGAACAGACCCGGGAAAATGCGCTGATAGGTCCGCATGATCGGATCGTTCGGATCGCTGACATAGAAATCGACCGTACCGTTATATGCGTCGACCACAACCTTGACTGCATTGCGGATGTAGTTGGCTCCATCGTCGAAGCCCGGCTGCGCATAGGGGAACCAACTGCTCGTCGTATACGCGTCCTGCATCCAGAAAAGGCGCCCGTTGCTTGTGACGAGGTAGGGATCGTGATCGAGCCTGAGGAACGGGGCGATCGTACGCACTCGATCCTGAATGTTACGGTGCAGCAGAATGCGGCTACCGTTCGTGATGTAGTCGGTTAGCAGGATGTTCGGATCGTTGAACTGCCAGGCGAAGAGGCTGCGCCGCGCTGTGCTGCCGATGCCAATACCATCGCTCCCGCTGTAAGCCGTGTAGACGTTGTCCTTGCCCTTTGGGTAGTCGAACTCGGGAACGCTGCCTTTTACGATGACATAGCCCTCACCGCCTTCACCGAAATACAGACGTGGCTCACGAATGGCAGGGCCGCCGTGCGCGACGGGCGGAATATCTTGCAGATAGAAGGACGGCAAACCTTCCGTCGATTTTTCGGTGACGGGTGACATCACCACGCCGTTGCCATGCGTGAACAGGAGGTGCAGGTTGACCCAGGTCTGGGCGTTCGCGGGGAGCATCGAAGGCTCCAGTTCGCGGGCCGACAGCATCACCTGCCGATATCCAGCGTCGAGCCGGTAACGATCGATGTCGACGGAGAAAAATTTGTAGTACGTCCTGATCTCCTGCAACTGCGCATAGGTATCCATCAGCGGCTGAACATCCCATAGGCGGATGTTGTCGATGGTCGCGCGATTCGCCTCGAGCGAGGCGAGATTCAATTCCTGCTCGGCCGGAAACGGTTTTACCGCGATCTGTGTGAGGCCGTAAGCCATTCGCGTTAGCGCGATATTGCGTTTGATATAAGGCATCTCCAGTTGCAGTTCGCTCGGCTTGACATAGAGGCGCTGGAACAGCGCCGGGTAGATCAAGGCGAACACGAACGAGGTGCCGAACACCAACAACACCGAGGCGACAGGAATTCGATAGTCCTGCCGGCGCATATTGACCCAGCACGCAACGGCTGCAACGGCAGCAAAACCGACGAGCACCCACAAGACCGGCAGCTCAACGTGGATGTCGGTATAGCCAGCACCGACCACGACGCCGTTATCGCCATAGAGCAGCAGAAAGCGGTCGAGTGAGTAGGACCAGGCCTTCAGGAGAAAGAACGCACCGAGCAGCGCTGAAGCGTGAGCGGTGGCAGCGGCAGAGAGTACGCGCGGTGCCCGCTCGAACGCGATGTCGCCGCGAACCCCATACACCGCGGCTGCAACGAGCGCACTGCAGAAGATCAACTGCAGCAGCCAGTTCTTGAACACAAGATAAGCGGGCAACGAGAACAGATAGAAGCTGATGTCCTGACCGAAAACAGGATCGCGGTCGCCATAGGGCACCTGATGCAGGAAGCGCAACACCAGATCCCAGTTGGAGATTTCTCCGCCAGCGATGATCAACGCCAGGACAATAGCGCTGCCGGCAATGCTGGCGCGCCAGGGAATGCGCGGTGCGAGCTGGTCCGCCAGTTCACTGATGAACTCCGGCGTACCTGACAGACGGGCGGTTTCTACTTGCCAGCTACCGGGGCGCCGCGCGTAACGATGCGCAAGAAACCCCGACGCAGCTATCACGCTCGCCGACGCTGCGAACACGGCGGCAAAGAGGAGCGCCTTGGCGGAGAGCGTCGTCCAGAAAACGTCGACGTAACCGATTGAAGCAAACCACAGCCAGTCGATCACGACGCCAGTGAGGCGCCCGGCGACGATCAGGGCGCCTACCACAACCGCAACCACAATTGCGATGCGTCTGACGTTCATGCCGGAGCTTGGTTGCCAATGCATCGCCCCTCCTTTGCCGGGACGCCACGTGTGGCTGACTGCGATCAGGTCTGCTTAAACCGCTACTCTGCTGCGAACCTGGTTGACCGGTTTGAAGCTGGCGCGCAGCCGATGAATGATTAGGGTCACATAACTGATTGTAGTCCGGCGAGGCAACGCGCGTACGCTCACCGGTCCGGGCATGGATGAGAACGGATAAGCTCCTACGGCGCAGCGCTAGAAGCGCTCAATCATGCCGAACTGCACGCCGCGCACTGAAGCCCCTGGCCACGACGGCGTGAGCCCCGTCACATTCACCCCGCGCAACGTGAACTCACCCTGCCCGCGATTGCGCAACCATCCGGCGCTCGCATAAAGCAGAGATCGCTTAGAGAGGTCGTACTCGCACGCCGCGCTGAACTGATCGGCGTTGTTGTCACCACCCGAGCGGTCACGCAGATAGGTGTAGCCGAGTGACGCACGAAAGCGCGCACTCACGGCATAGCGCGCGGAGACCGATACACCGTCGTTGTGATATCGCGGCGTACCGCCATCGCCGTTGAAGAACGATAGAAAGCCAGTGACGGGGCCAAGAACGTACGAGACGCCGCCCAGGTTAGCGCGCAGCGCGCCGTCGCCGTGCGTCTGTTGATGCGCGTACGAGATGCGGAACGGTCCCTCGCGCCATGCGAAGGTTTCGATGTGGCCGGCGAGCCCGTTGCCATCATTGCTCGCATCGCCGTCACGCAGCGCCGCCATGATGGTCGTGGAAAATCCATGGAATTCCGGCGAGAGATAGGTGATCGCGTTGCTCTCGTAGGGCGTGATCTTGGAGAGGTTGTCGAGACCCGAAGCGATCGTGCCTGCGTCGAAAGCATCGAGGCCGCCCTTGAACGGGATATAGATAGGCGAGTACTGACGGCCGACGCGCACGGTGCCGTAAAGCGTATCCAATCCGATCCACGCCTGCCGGTTGAAGATCGTATTCGCGACGGCAAACGTGCCGTCAGCGGAACCAAAGCCGTTCTCCAAAGTGAACAGAATCTTGATGCCATCGCCGATATCCTCGACGCCGCGCAAGCCGACGCGCGATCCCCGATACGCACCGGAATCCATACGAGCAACATAGCCCGCGCCCGGATTGGTGATTTCAATGCTCGTATCGAGTGCGCCGTAGAGCGTGACCGAACTTTGCGCATGCGCAAGCGTGGCGTGCACCGCGATCGAGGCCAGCACGACACAGGCTCGCAACGCAAAGCGTGAATGGTTCATTCGACGATATAAAAAGCGGCGCATTCAATGCGCCGCATAAGGGACAAGAAAAAACCGCATGCGCGGCGCGTGCCGCTTACTGCGGCGGTAACGCGTAGGCAATCACATAGTCGCCGAGCTTGGTGCCGAACGAGCCATGCCCGCCCGCCGCGATCACGACATACTGACGGCCGTTGATCGAATAGCTCATCGGCGTGGCCTGACCGCCTGCGGGCAGACGTTCCTCCCAGATCTGCTCGCCGTTGTTCACGTTGAACGCGCGGATGTAGTTGTCCGCCGTCGCGCCGATGAACGCGACACCGCCCGCCGTGACGATCGGACCGCCCAGCATCGGCATGCCCATCTTGAACGGCAGAGGAATCGGCGAGCTGTCGCGCACGGTGCCTATGCGCTTCTTCCACACAATCTCATTGGTCTTGAGATCGATCGCCGAGATGTAGCCCCATGCCGGTTGCTTGCACGGCAATCCCAGCGGCGAGAGGAACGGATTGATCGTCACGCCGTACGGCACACCGTACTGCGGCTGGACGCCTGATTCCGTGCCGCTGCCTTTGGCGCCCTCCACCGGTTCCAGCGGGTTGCCCGGTCCGCGCGGAATCAGACGCGAGACGAACGGCAAGCCGATCGGGTTCGCGACGGCAATCTGGCGATCGGTGTCGATGGCAAGACCGCCCCACTCGAACACGCCCAGGTTGCCCGGGAACACGAGCGTGCCCTGTAGCGACGGCGGCGTGAACGTGCCCTCGTACCGCAGCTGGTGGAACATCACACGGCATATAAGCTGGTCGAACATCGTTGCGCCCCACATGTCGGCGTCGGTGAGGTTCTTCGACGGACGATACGTGAGCTGTGAGAACGGCTGTGTCGGCTCAACGTGGTCGCCGGGCGCCGCGCCCTGCGGCACGGGCGTTTCGGGCGCCGGCACGACCGGCACGCCGGTGCGGCGGTCGAGCACGAACAGGTTGCCGGTCTTGGCCGGCGCGTACACGACCGGCACGGTCTTACCATCCTTGCCGGTGATGTCGGCGATGGTGGGCTGCGACGGCTGGTCCATGTCCCACAGATCGTGGTGCACGCTCTGGTAGAACCAGGCGAGCTTGCCGGTCGAGGCATTGAGTGCGAGCAGCCCGGTGGCGTATTTCTCCAGCTCCGGCGTGCGGTCGCCGCCCCAGATATCCGGTGTCTTCACACCCATCGGCAGATAGACAATGTCGAGCTTCGCGTCGTAAGCGGCGGGTGCCCACGAGTTGGGCGAATTCCACGTGTAGTGTTCGCCCGGGCCCGGAATGTGATTCGGGTCCTTCGCGCCCGGATCGAACGCCCAGAGCAATTCGCCCGTGCGCACGTCATAGCCGCGGATCACACCCGACGGCTCGCGGTTCGAGAAGTTGTCCTCCACCGCGCCCGCCACGACGATCACCTTGCTAGTGATGATCGACGGTGAGGTGGGCTCGTACATCCCCGGCGTTGTGACCGGTTGGGCGTGCTGAAGGTCGAGGTCGCCGTTGTTGCCGAAGCCCGCGCAACGTTCGCCCGTCAGCGCGTCGAGGGCGTAGAGGTGGCCGTCGTTGACCGGCAGGAAGATGCGGCGCGTACAGGCGGCCGTAGCGGGCCCTGAGGCGTCTGCGACGGCGACGCCCGAGGCAGGTGTGGCGGCAGCGCCCGAGGCGTCCGCGGGGGCTGCAGCGGCATCGCTCGCCGGCGCCGTAGCGGGTGCGGCCGCCGTGGCACTAGTCGACAGATCGACATACGACACGCCGCGGCACGTCACGTGCTGGAACGACGGATCGTTCTTCAGCCGCGGATCGAACTTCCACTTGAGCGTGCCCGTCTTCGCGTCGAGCGCGAACAGGATCTGATGCGGCGAGCATAGGTAAAGCAGATCGCCGATCTTGATCGGCGTGACTTCGTTGGTAATCTCGACAGGATCGTTGGGCCCCTTCATGTCACCCGTGCGGAAGGTCCAGGCCACCTGGAGATTCTTCACGTTCTCAGGCGTGATCTGCTGCAATGGCGAGTAGCGCGTGCCTTCCTGAGTGCGCCCATAGGCGGGCCAGTCGGAGGGGTCGATCCCGGTGCTGGCGACGCTCGCCGGCGCGGCAGCGTTCAGTGTGCCGTTGACCTGTTGCGGATCGTTGAAGGTGGCGTACACGAGTATGCCCGCCCATGCCACGAGTGCGACGACGAGCGAAGTGACACCCAGCTTTCGCTCCCCCTCCAGCCGCCAGCTCACAAGAAGCAGCAACCACACGCCGAAGATGACGAGTACACCGGAGCGCGGCGCGAGTGCCCAAAAGTCGGGACCCGACTCGAAGAGTGCCCAGATCGCCGTGCCGATCAGCACGAGCGCATAAAGCAGGAGCGCGGCGGGACTGCCTCGCCAAAGCAGCCAGGCCACGCCCAACAGCACGATGCCTGTGATGACGTAGTAGGCCGAGCCGCCGACCGCCAGCAGCCATACGCCACCGATCAACAGATAGAGCGCGGTCAGCACCGTAAAGAGCAAGGTGATGCCGCCGATCACGCCCCGCGAATTCGATTGACTGGTCATGGATCTCTACCCTCTTGAGTGGATACCGCCTGCCAGTGGTACCGACATCGAATTCGCATGCCGGCGCACGGTAAAAAGCATATCAGAACGCTAACTACACATATTAGGAGACGGATCGACCATCTGGAATGACATATTCGTTGTAGAGCCGGCTACTGTGCTTCGTGCCGCCCGATCAGATGTGCCGCGAGCTGGATGGCATAAACGGCCGAACCCGTTACCACGCCTGTTATCAACACGCCGAGCAGTCCAAGCAGAACCGCGATGATGAGACCCGGTGTGGTGGTCGGCACCACGTCGCCGTAGCCGATAGTCAGCGCCGTGACCGCGCAAAAATAGAAGGTGTGGCCTAACGATGAGGGCGTGCGTGTGGCTACATCGACGGCCCCGCCAATGTAATACATGGCGACCGTCAAAATGAAGAAAAGGATCAGCAGCATCGCCAGAATGGCGCGCAGATGCCAGAGAACCCTGGCAAACTCGGCAATTGCCCGTTGCGGCTGGATTCGGGTGCGAGCAGCGTTTTCGCCGGCATTGTCCATGTCATGAACCTCAGAGATGCGCGCCGCTTTGCGCGACACGGCATCCGCTGCTTGCACTCGAAATAGCGCGTGATGACGCGCGGCTTAGACCAGCGTCAGCTTGACGTCGATGTTGTTGCGTGTGGCGTTCGAATAAGGACAGACGATGTGCGCCTTGGCGATCAGTGCTTCCGCCTCTGCGCGGTCCATGCCCGGCAGCGAGATTTTCAGTTCGACTTCGATGCCGAAGCCATTGGGGATCTGTCCGATGCCGACATTGCCATCAATGGCGACGTCTTTTGGCAGCGCGATCTTGTCGCGCGCGCTAACGAACTTCATTGCCCCGATGAAGCATGCGCTATATCCCGCCGCGAAGAGTTGCTCGGGGTTCGTTCCGTCGCCGCCTCCGCCGCCGAGCTCCTTCGGCGTGGTCAGCTTGAGATCGAGGTGGCTGTCGGGAATCGTCGCGCGTCCATCGCGACCGCCGGTGACGTGTGCATGTGCACGATATAAGACTTGTTCAATCGACATTCAAGACTCCTTTGTGTGCCAGGATGATCGACGCCTTACGCCGCCCTTTCTGTTCACGTTCTGCGACATGAGGTCCCGAGAAGTTGATGCCAAAGCTAACACGCATAGTAGTCGGGTCAACTCAGACCGGCAACCGGGACGGAGGTGCTTTCGCCTACTTTAAGCGGTCTTATGGCAGATTAATATGACATATTCCAGGTAGGCGCGCTGGTCTGCGGGTGAGGTTGCGGTGTGTGTGGCATGGGTTGCCGAAGGTCTGGGTTATGTGACAGCACTGAGACGGACGATGACCGTCTCAGTGCGGGCGGTTTCCGAACGATTCTTCGGCTGTACCGCGTTGCCAGCCGATGGCCTTTCTTGATCGCCTAGTGTTGCGCGACGATTGGTTGCTGGGCTGCGTCGGCTCTTAACGTTGCGGTAGTTTTCTCTGCCGGGGTTTGGTGTTGTGGAGCGTTTGCGGTGGCTGTCGGTTCGCCTGCTCGTTGCGCTACCTCTTCCGCAAGCAGGTTCGCTGCGTGGCGTGCCGTGATGCGGCTTTGCGGAACGCCCTTCGCATCGAGCGCAATCACCTTGTACAACTCGCGGTCGCATTCGAGTTCCTGCTGATATTGCTCAGCCGTGTCTACCAGCAATTCAAGAAGCGTCTGACGACGTCGTCTTTCCTCTAGCGTGATGGAAGGATTCCTACATATCGAGGACGCAAGTGTGATCAAGGTATCCAGTTGAGCCAGATGCCGGTCGCATAAATCGAATGCGGACAGGGCAAGCTTTTCGTACTGGGTTGCGTCGACTGGCGGACGTGATGCGGGTTGGTTTTTGTTGGACTTGCTCATGGTGACGATCTCCCTGTTACTTCTTGGATCGCCCGACACTCGCTGGAAACGTGGGTGAGCGGGCACGAAGTAGGGTTGACAGACCGGGTCAGAAACATGCCGGCGAGCCTTGCGGCTCCCCTACCAAGGCCCGCCCATTGAAATATAGACGTGCGAAGGTAGACGCACGACCCGCCTGAGCGGGTGTGCGGTTTCTGACTACAGGCTGTCAAACCTGATCGCCGGGTGTTTCCCGACGACTTTGTAATTATAAGGGAGGCGACCGACGTTGACTTCAATCTTGCAGGCTAAATGTTTGATTTGGCCGAACGGATAAGGAGAGATAGGACGAGGGTAGACAGGCTTCCGCGGAGGCCGCCATTCGCCCGTCTGCGTTGAGAGACCGAAGCTCAGCTACGCTCGAATCGCAGCGCCCGACTACGTTGCGTCGCGAGCAATACCGATCGGCCATTGGCGCTAAAGGTCAGGCACCGTCGCGTTTGACCCCTGCTATAAAGCCCAAGAAGTACAGCTCGCGCTCGTGCATCCCACTGCGAGGAAATCGGCGGTTCGCCGACGCGAAGAACTGCAGGAGGAGCAAGCCGGTGCGGTCACCAGTGGCAATCACGAGCGTCGACGCCGAAATAGCGCTGGTCAATGCTACGTTGTTTGTCATTGTTATCACACCGGAGGCAACACTGGATAAGTGACATGGAACATGGCGTCGTAGTTGCCGTGCCTGTGCCAGTCTTTCTTTGAGGTCAAAACGGCGCGAATCAACAAGCCATTCTGCGATACATGGTGGTTCTTTATTACAAGCGAGAGTTTGCGGCCTTTACATCGCTCCCCTTGAGACACGTTGCAAACAATCCATCCGGCATCGTAAGAGTCTTCCGGGTAGCTTTCGTCCGGTATAGCTTCGAGCTCCAACGTGTCCCCGGGGCGTAGCGGCGTCCCATGGAAGTGAAATTCGCATCCTTCGGTTTGAGTGATCACGCCACTGTTCCCAAACCCATCCACAACCCGGATGAAGGAAGGTGCGTCGTACGTCTGTGCCATGTTGATACTCGCGTAGTAGGCCTTCAGTGAACCAATCACATCAGCTGAATAGCACGCCACGCGCAAGGCCTGATGGCTCGTAATATCGTTAGCGTGCGCAAGCGGGTTCCGTGCTTCGGCGATCCGGTCGAGAAAGGTGCGTGCTTCGGCTACGCCTTCAGGAAATGCCCCTTTCAAGGCATTCTGGAAGCAGGAGCCAAAGAGCTGTGGGTGGCAAAGGATAGTGACAAGGTCACCGAAGAGAAGCGCATCGACCTCACGCGGATAGCGGTCCGGTTCCTTGAGTCGGCGCTCGGTGGCAGCCTTCGGGATCTCTTTCTTGATCGGTAGCTTGGACAGGGAAGCGTCGTAATGCGCGTTCAGCGCGTCATCTATCAGACGCCTTAGCCAGCGCTCCAGTGTTTCGAGCTGGTGGCGAACGAGGTTGCGCATCTCGTCGGTCGACATGTTCCCGAACAGCACTTCGCCCTCCGCTGCTATATCAGATAAAGGACATTATCAGATACAAAAGCGCGTTTGGGCCGCGGGATATTATCCGCGTTCCTCGAGTAACGGAGGCCGTTGAACCGCATATACGCTCTACTACATTGGTTCGGGACTTAAAGACTCGATTCGAGGCCTGCCGATGATCGGCGTCCCGCCGGCCGCCTCCCTAGGCTTTGAAACGTCATAGTCCGCACTCCACTCGACAGCAAAATTGATAGACGGCAATATAATCGTCTGAATGTGGCCCAGCGATGGCACGTCCGTGACCATTCCCAGTCCGTAGTAACGATCATTAGGCGGCAACGGTACAAGTCCTGGCGGCGTAGGCATAGCGGCGAAAGGAGCATTGGGGGGCGGCGGCATCCCCAGACCTCGCGGCGCAGACGCCGCACCCGACGGGAGCGAAACGCCCCCGCCCATCGCGGCCCCCATCGTAAGCAAACCAACCGGAGGGGGGAAAGCTGAGACAGCTGGCAACCACTGTTTTCCAGTTCGGGGAACCGAGTATCGAGAGAAAAAGAAAACCCGGCGCATCTCTTTACGCAAGAACACCGGAACCGAATAACTTGGTGTTTGAAACTCGATGTCGGTCACAGCGAAAGTGGGTAGGACGTAGGGCGGGTAACAATATGGCATAGCGATTCTGCCCACGTTGTCCCAAAACTCGCCAGCGTTCGCTAGTAATTCGTTTGCCATTGGCTGCAACTGCGCGGCCGTATCTGGATCGATATCGGAGACAAGGAAGTTCAACTCACTCGTCAACGCATCAATGTTTCTAAGTACCTTGACCCTAGACGACCCGACGCGGCCTTCGACATGCTCCCTAAGCATCGCGTCGCTTGTCACCAAGATAGCGGTGTCGACGCCATGCGCCGTGAGTTCGCCGCACAGTTGAATGAACGTCTCCGCAACTATCGCGTCCTTAAATCCCTTTTCGTTTTTATCATTCGGATCGAAAGGTGGAAGGCGCCATCCAGCCGCCTCGATTAGCGTAGCCCACGCAACTCTGTTGGGATCGCACTCGTAGACTCGTATGTTTAGCCTGTGCAGTTCCCGCTGCGCCAGCTGCGAAATTTCGGCGTTCACAGCATCAGAGTCGCCGACCCAGGTACTCGCAAAAAGGGATGGCATTTCCCTTGCCGCAGATACGATGTGCTTTGCCTGCTGCCGCAACTGGTATTCACGCTCTCGCCTAACCATGCTCGGGATCGACCAACTAATATTTAGCTGGGCGTGTAAGGGATCTTCGATCACTTTCACGATATTGGGGGAAAGAAACTGATCGCTGCGCCCGTCCACATAGAGCACATTGGTGTCGAGCATTATGTTCAGGCTTGGCTTAGTCGGGACGTTCATCTTTTTCTCGCAAACGGGCTCGCCGTAGTCTACCAGTGCCTTCGGAGCATCCGCCCTGGCGTTCGCGCGCGAAAATGCATCAATTTTTTACGATTGAAAAGGTAGCGCAAAGCTGCCACAGTGACCACTTCGAAGCCGCCGACGCAGTGCGTCAAAACTCGCGACACAAGCAACGGTCGCAGGCGGGGCGCGTACTGCAAAAAAGCCAAGCTACCCGGACGGGAGCGGACCACGACGGAGACTTGCCATCGGTCCCTGCCTGACCATGAATAGACCACCACAGTAAAGACACGGACCACCGAACCGGCTTTGTCTCTTGACAGCAGTAAGGATGGAACGTCGCACATGCGAAGTATCATCAATGACGCGAAGAGCAGCTACCGAACGCACGTCGTTAGGGGAGATTTGTGAGTCAATTCATAGCTGGCAAAACGAAACGGCGCATCCATCTCCTTCATTCTGGGCTTCCGGATTGTGCCTCGCCAATAGTTTCTCATGCAGACGGTCATCCTGACATTCTTGGCGTACACGGTACGGGTTTCTTCGCCAGGAAAGGTAGCTCAGTGATTTTCATCACCGCGCGGCACTGCCTTACACGCGATAACCAGGACGACGACGATCTATTAGAAGCCGCGAGCAGATTGCGCGTACCCTATGTTCTTCATGGCGGCAAAAAATCCGAACGCGATTTTTTACAATTCGATTCGGTTTACTCGTTTGAACACCAATCAATCGATATTCCGGGCACGTTTGTCGATTTTGTTATTCTGACGATAGCCGTTAAACCCGGGACGTGGCAAGATAAATGCCTGAGATCGAGGGCCGCAAAATTACCACCTACTGGGAATTGGCTGGACGAATTCGCCCGGACCAGAATATCTCAACAGACATTCCTTAACGGGGGAATTATTCAGCTGGTGACGGTTGGATATCCGCAGAATGGAACGCAAACAGAGATTAGTGCACCCGGTGAAGTTGTTACACAATCGGCCGTAGCATGTGGATCGCTCGGACCTGGAGTCTACCCGCACACCATGACCATGGCGGACATTACCTGGCAGGACGGCCTAAATGGTTTTAGTGGCTCGCCTGTATTCTTATCGTATAGAAATGAGGATGGCATTCAGTTCGCACTGGTAGGGATGCTTATCACCGGCGGCAATCGTCAAGGCCAGTTTATTCGGATTAGTCAAATTACTGGCTCCACATTCGACCCACCGCTCGATTTTGATTTGAGGGCTTAATATTTTTGAGGCGAATATTTAGATCATGGTTGAAAACAAGAAGCACCATCACGCCCCAAAATTCTATCCCGTTACGAGCTTTAATTATCGCAAATCCTGTCCGGAAAATGGTATTTGCGGCAGAAGCAGTGGAAAGACGATGGCCACGGTCGCTCGCTGATCTTTTGCCAGTTTGAACGGACGTTGGTCCGATGTCAGCCCGCGGCCATTCGCATAGTCCGAGGGGCATCTATCAACGCGGAGCAGCCGTCTGAACGTCCGGACGTGACGATGATCGAGTGAGGCATCGCGCCCGCGTCGAGTCGGCCGTATTGAGCAACAGCCATGCAGCGCGTATGCCCGAGCCAGCAGCCGCTAAAGCAAGTGCACCAACGACAATTTCCGGAGTCCACATGTCTAGCTTCCAATTGTGCCGTGATTCAACGGTGGGCCGCTCGCCGGTAGTATCGTGCGCCGATGTTGATCAGCCACACAGCCAGTCCGACGACGATCAAGCAGGCGAAGAAAATCACTACTCCGGCAAGATCGAACATATCGTCAGGGTTGTCGTAACTGCGAATGCCGAAGAGGTGCAGCACGAACCGTATTGAACCGGTCAGCCACGGCCATTCAACCGGCAGGTTAGCCACGTATCGGGCGAGTAGTACGCCCAGCAAAAGCGTGACCGCGGCGTTCGAAATATAGCGGGCGAGTTTCATTACTGTACGTCCACGTAACCATAGGCCTTAAGCGTGCTGCCGGGAATCGGCAGGGTAGCGCCCTGCTTATGCAGATAGTCGGCTAGTACGTTGAACTGGTCGGGATTAACGATCGTTATACATCCCTCTGATAACCCGCGCGGCCCCATGGGATGCAGACGGAAAGCACCGCGTTTGATGCCGTTGATTAGCGTCGTGTCTCCCGTGCCTTCACGCCACAGCATGAACCAGTGACGGCGATCAGCGCCATACACCGCCGCCGCCAGATCGCGAATCCATCCAGCACGTCCACCGCTTTGTCGATCAACGATGTAATACCTGCCTGGTGGCAACGGCCCGATATCTGGCTGTGCGACGGCCTTGGGATTATCGCGCCCGGTGGACGTACCTGAAAATGCGCTGAATAATCCGGCACCAGGGCAGGATAGGACCGATGTTTTTTGAGAGTTCAAACTGAATGTACATGCAGCAGGCATAAAAGCACTCGTTTTATCCGTAGCGATTTGCGCATGCTACCAAAGTCAGTTGACCACGCCCGCAGAAAGACGCACCACGCGATCAATGTAAAGCCACAGGTGAAACCGTATCAACCGTTATGCGGGCCTTTCGTTTTGCACGTCAGTGCTCGACAGGCGGGTATCGGAAGTCCTCCAATATTCGTTGCGTAGCTCAGCGTTATGCTTCAATGTTGCCTGTGAGGCGTGTCTGATAAAGCTTGGGATCAGTAACAGTCTCACGAAGCTCAGTGCGATATTGACTAAAGGGTTTTGTCTGCGCGCGACGAGCGATAGGCCAAGGGGCGAACCATGTCATTGCAAGAGACGAAGCTGCATTTGATTCAGTTGCTCGGCGATGCCGACAATAAAGTCATCGCGTTGTCGGGAAAGTGGGGAACGGGTAAAAGTCATCTGTGGCGAGACGTCAAAGAAAATTCTCAAGATCTTGCCGTGAAGAAGGCAATCTATGTTTCACTGTTCGGCATGAGTGACATGAATCAGCTCAAGCTCAAGGCAGTGCAAAGCGCGATTCCAAATGCCGAAGAGAACTCAGCAGCAATGGAGAACATTCGGACAGCACTCCGAGGCGCAAAGAAGGTCCTGGAAGCAGTGCATAAAGGTTTTGCTGCGCTCGATGAAGTGGCGTTGCTCGCAGTTCCGAGCTTGTTGAGCGGCAAGGTGATCGTCCTCGACGACATCGAGCGCAAACACGAGAAGCTCAGCATTGAGGAGGTGTTGGGTTTCATTGACGAGTTTACCCAACAGCATCGTGCGCGATTCGTTCTGATTCTTAACGATGACCAGCTTGCAAAACGCGAGGTTTGGGACACTCTTCGAGAGAAGGTGATTGATCAAGAAGTCCGCCTTCTCACTACTCCCGATGAGGCATTTGGTATTGCCGTCGGCCTGACGCCGTCCCACTACACAGATTGGATCAGGAAAGCGGCAAAAACCTGCGGAGTGAACAATATTCGCGTCGTCCGCAAGATAATCCGCGCAGTGAACCGCATACTTAACAACCGACAGCTCGAAGACGCGTTGCTCGTTCGCGTTGTTCCGTCGATCGTGCTGTTGGCAGCCATCAATTTCAAGGGCATCGAAAACGGCCCGGACTTTCAATTCGTCTTGGCGGGGGGGGCCGATTGGGAGGTGCTTTTGGCTGATAACAATGAGGAAGCTACTGACGAAGACAAGCGCAAAGCGAAATGGCGACTCCTTCTAAGCGAACTCGGGATCATGGAGTGTGACGAGTTTGAGACGCTGGTGGTCGATTTTCTAGAGTCGGGCCAGTTCGACACAGATGCAGTGTCAAAAATCGTTGAGCGCTATGCGACTGAGACAGATGTAATGCAGGCTCGGGAAAAGGCGCAAAAGTTCTTGGAACGGTTCATTTGGGACCACCGGCTCAGCGAGGCCGATTTGGTCGAGCAAGCCAAAGAGCTAGTCCCGGTCTCGAAGCATCTGGATCCTTATGTTGCCACTGACCTTCATTCGGCCCTATCGTCCTTGCCGAATGGTCAGGTTGTAAGCGAAGCGATAGTGCAAGGTTGGCTCGGTGAGTTCCGGACGCAACAACGCGATGACATCAACGACGAAAACCCATTCGGTAGACCACTTCATCCAGACATCAATGCAGAGTTCGCTGCTATCAAGTCGAAGGCTCAGGCGAAAGCAACGCTATTCGAGACTTCCAAGTCAATTGTGGAGCACAGCGGCTGGGGGACGCGTCAAGAACTTGTGATGAGGGGTGCCACCGCTGCCGATTTCGAGTCGACGATCAGAAGTCTAGACATTCAGGACTTGCGCTTTTTCATGCGCCATATGTTAGACATGCTGCTTAACAGGCAAGCATACGATGGCCACTTTGGCTCGGCTATGGACCGCTTCGTAGAAGCGTGCCGCAACATAGCGCTGAATCCCTCCTCAGGGCGACTGGGGGCGCTGATAAAGCGCCTGTTCAAAGATGCAAAACTGGCATCTGAAGTCGAACCACCTCTAACCTCGGTTACTACGCCTCCTGCCGTCGCGGCTGCGACTGCTGGTCAGGACGGTGCCTGAGGCTTATCGACTATGCGCGACCTGTACAAGCCATTTCATTGGCGGTTCTACGCGTTGCAGTAAATTGCGTGCAAGCGTTTAAATCGGCGGCGGAGTGTCCCCGTGCGCCGCGCTCCCTTCATCCGCCTGCCTAAGAAGCGCATGTATTTCCGCCAACGCCTTCCGACGCACCGTCAGGCGGTGCGACTGTCGCAGCATTATCCCGGTCATTATTCCGCCCCCAAACGCCATCACAAAGATTTGATAAGGGATTGTGCCGCGTCCTCCGCCAGTCCCAAAATTTGTGATTGTCACCATCCCGCCTACAAGCACGCTCACCGCCATAACCCCCAGTCCGACCATGCTAGTAAGTTTTCCTTGAACGTCAGAGATCAAAAAGGGCAATAGCTGTGGATGGCGTGTGTAGTAATCGACCGTTTTTTTTATTTGCAGACGTTCAGCTTCCGTCCAGTTTACCCGGATCGTTACAAGACGCCGCCATGCACCGTCCGCGAATCGGGACAAATAGACACCAACAAGGCCTACAAGAATCGCCACCACCACAACAGAGAACCACCATTCCGGAGAAGTAAGGTCTTCGATGATCTTTTGCATCGTTCTCTCGTTTTCTATTCGAATAGGTCAATTCTAAATGAGCACTACTACCGCGCCGTCATATCATCCGCGGTTTCGCGTGAATTTTTCCTACACTTCTCTGTAACATCGGCTACGGAATGAATCGCAAGCCATTGATTCTATTGATTGTTCCGGAGTCAAATCACCTCGCCCCGACCAATGAAATCAAGGCCATATGGATGCATGTCCATAAGGCCTTTTTCGTCTGGGGCGGATTTTTCGCCCACGTTTCCGCCCACGCGGACTCGCGGGAACAGAGCGGAATTGTCGGCATGCGAGGGGCCTACCGCTTTCTCCGCACACGGTCTCGTATGCCATAAAAAATACACCTTCCCTAACGCTCGATAGTCACACTATCGACAGTAGTATCACTCACACCAAAGTCTTTGGAATCCTCGTGCGTGGTGATAAAAAAGCCGAGCGCTTCGATGTAGTATCCCTTCGCTATGTCGCCGTTGAGCCTCTTGCAATCGAGTGGCCACGCATATCCATCGAGTCCCGCATTAACGACCTTCGCCTCGACATGCGATCCGATATGACAATTCAGTCCATATTTTATGGGCTCACCCTGACCAGGTACGTTGTGGCTTTCAGTCACGAACGATACTTCTCCGCCTTCTTTCCACGTATTTGCATTGACTGTCAGTGATTGCGCGACGTACACGGTCCTGCTTTCCGAACTCCGCATGTTCATCTTGGACTTGAGTTGAACCAGTCCAAGCATGTCGCGATCAACGAAGAAGTCAGAACTGTAGATTTCTCGAACTCGCTCCACATTGCCCGCTGTCGGCCGAATGTCGATCGCGATACGGGCCGTGGGTAGCTTGCTGCTCTTCGACGTTTCCACAATCCGCGCTGTCGTGAATGGCGGCCTGTCTGGAAGTATCGAATAGAAACTTTGGGCGGGCGCGATCACCGCGGGGGAAGCCGGTATGCTGTCGATGTCGACATCCGCGGAGACCGGCTGTTTGGCCCTGAGGGTCTCGCCGCCGATTCCGGTGTAGGTTTCCGGGTCAACGGGTTTGCCGCAAGCAACCGCCTTTATCGCGACTTCGTAGTCGTCTGTCGAATCGATAGGCGTCTCGGCGTCGTCGCGAGCGATCATGTTGTCGGTGACTGCGCCTTCGGGCGTAAAGTCATAGCCGACCGAAATTCGAAAATGACCGGTCTCGCAATTCACCGTGACGAATTCTCGCTTGGAGTCGTACGGTGCGTCATAGGGCGGATCGAACTGGATTTGAGGGTAGTCGTACCGCGTCCAGAACGACGTGTATTCGCCGGATTTGTTGATGCTGCGCGTATCGATCTGAATCAGTTTGTCGCCGCTGGAATGACCAATATTGACCAGTCGCTCCGGTTGCACCGGCAGGTGACATCCCCATTGAAGAATGGCTTCGCCATAGGCCGAGGCCGGCGCCGAGACGAATGGCATGGCTGCATAGTGCCCGAAACTTTTGCCGTACGACCGCTGAGGCGCGCGACCCCCGACAAGGACGTCTCCCCATGCCATGCGAAGCGCATGTTGCGAACAATCGAACTCGATGGGAGCTTCAAATTTCAACGGCCCTTGGGGCGAGTTGACCGTGCCGCGGTCAATCAGGTACACATGGGTTCCAATTCTGTGCACGGAATCGACGAGATAGTCGAGGTCACCTTTCGCCGTAATCGGCTGCCAGACTTCCGCCGCTACTGGGAGGCTTACAAGCGCCATGCATACGGCAACCATGCCAGGGACTCGGTGGCTGCTCATCGATCGAAAAAGAGGATTGGGATACAGGCTTAACGGCGCCCGAAAAGCCAATCTTTAGCCCCCCAAAAAAAGCATGCCTAAAGTCGTTAGCAGATCTGTCGTTAAAGACGTTGACCTACGCTTTCACGCGGACTTTCGAACGTCCACTCCGCTGGTACATCAGACGTTATAGCGCGGGGCATATCCCGTCCTTTCCCTACCGTTTTGTAGGATATCTACCCATCGGCGCTGTCAAAAGCTTGCGCGACAATCGTCTACAACACACTAGCCGGTCGGTCCGTCAAGATCATGCCTCGCTTTTTCCATTCGAAGATTGGCGGCATTCTCAGATTGCTTGCAATCCCGATGGCAATGCTCGCACCGCCGGTCTCGCAAACTCTTTCAGCCGATCAACGGTTCGATCTGACCGCAGGCGCTTTCTGTTCTGCGCGAAACGGTCCTGACTTCCAGTTACCCAACGAAGTACCCATCCAGCCGATCCGGCCCCTTCCGGCTGATGGCACGCATAAGGGAAGTGCGACGCAGGCCCGCTTCCCGACGGATAGAATCCTGAAAAATTTTTGACTACCATGAAGCTCCGCGCCCACAAACACTCTGTCGCATGGCTTGGCCTCATCGCCATGTGGCTTGTGGTTTTTGCGCCGCTCGTGAGTCAGCTGCTCGTTGCGTCCCGCGCCGATGTGCCCGTCAGTGCCATTTGTTCGGCAGTCGAAAGTGACGCTCCCACTGCACACCATACGTCCCAGGACAAGCTCGCGGCGTGTGGGTACTGCGATCTCCTCGCTCATCATGTAGCAGCGCTGAGCGTTCCTCCCGCCGGTTTCTTTGCAACGGTACTGTTAGCGGTTGCGCAAGTATCGGCGCCGCCCCCGTTTGTTCCTCACCCCGCCGCGTTTCCCTCTGGCCGGCCTCGCGCTCCTCCCGTCCTTTCCTAGTCGTTGTTTCCTGTCATCCGCAGCGTCAGCCTGCTTCGTAATCAGGCCGGCGCGGCAGTCTGTCGTCTGAGGAAAACACGCACGTCCTTCCACCCAAGGAGGGGGGTGACGCGCGCCCGCATCGAGCAGAGAGGAAATCATGTCTACCAACCAGAACGCGCTATTGCGCTGCACGCTGCCTTTTGTCGTGGCAGCGATTTTTCCCGCTGCGGCTTACGCGTGCGCCACTTGCGGCTGCTCCTTGAGCACCGATGCAGCGATGGGCTATTCCGCTGCCCCAGGCTGGCGAATCAATATCGAATACGACTTCATCAACCAGAACCAGTTGCGCAGCGGTACCGGTTCAGTTTCGAACACGCAGCCCGCCGGCATCAATGACGCCGGTGGCAGTCAGGAGGTGGAGCGCCAGACGATCAATCGATACATCAATCTCGGCATCAGCTATAGCCCCAGCGCGAGCTGGAATTTCAGTGCTCTCATTCCCTACATTTACCGTAGCCACACGACATACGGCAACGCGACGACGGACCAGCTCACTCCCGACAACGTGAGCGGCGCAACCAGCAAAGGCCTGGGAGATATCAAGCTGATCGCCAGCTATCAGGGTTTTCTGCCAACGCACAATCTTGGATTGCAGCTTGGTGTCAAGTTACCCACCGGCCGATACGGTGGTCAGAATGTCAATACAGGTGCAACCGTTGGGCACGATCCGGTGTTCTTCTCGAATGGCCCCAATGCGGCTGCGGGCCAGGCGCTCGACACCAGCTTGCAACCCGGCACCGGCAGTACTGACCTGATCGTAGGGGCCTACTATTACCAGGCGATCAGCCAGAATTTCGACGCGTTCATTAACGGGCAATTCCAGTCCGCAATCGTCGAAAATCTCGATCATGCCGGCGCGACGTACCGCCCCGGAAATCTGGCCAGTATGAGCGTCGGCCTGCGCTATGAGGCGAACCCGAAGTGGGTTCCGCAGTTGCAGATAAACGTTACCCGCAAGAGCCATGACCAGGGCACGCTCGCGGATACGGCGAACACAGCGGGAACGGTCGTTTATGTCAGCCCCGGCATCACTGTTAACGTATGGAAAAACCTGGAGATATATGGTTTCGTGCAGCGCGCGATATACAGCAAGCTCGACGGTTATCAGTTGTTTCCGCGCTGGACTGGTAACGTGGGGATGAGCTATGCGTTCTGACATTCCGCAAGCGCCACTGACGCATGAAGATCCTGCGTCCTCAACATTGACTGCGCGGCGGGCGTGGTTGCGTGCGGTGCTCGCATTGTCTCTGGCTGCAGGCGGGTTGGGCCGCCCCCTGGCGACCCACGCTGCCACGCTGGCCGTTGGTCACCCCGCTCCGCCGCTCGTCCTTCATACGCTGGATGGCCGAAGCATAAACAGTGCTGATCTGTTCGGCAAAGTGGTTATCCTGACGTTCTGGGCCACCTGGTGCGAACCATGCCGTGACGAATTGCCTCTGCTGTCCGCCTACGCCGCGCGCAACGCAGATCGGGGGCTGCAAGTGCTCGGGTTCAGCCTGGATGGAGCAGACGAACTGTCAACCGTTCGTGAGGTTGCCGCCGGCCTTAGCTTTCCGGTGGGGCTTCTGGGCAGCGCCTGGGCAGGCGACTACGGGCGCATGTGGCGCATTCCGGTGAGCTTCACGATTGGACGAACGGGTCTCCTCGCGGACAACGGATGGGACGACAAATATCCCGTTTGGACGTCCGAGCGCTTGCAACGCGTTGTCACGCCACTTCTGAGGCAATAGATGCGTAAATGACGGGTGCGGATTGTGGTGCGCGTCTGCTTTTGAGCAAAACGGATGGTCGGTGTGGAGCGCGAAGGAGCGTTCGCCCTTCCTGGCGGTGGACGTTCGCACGGCCCTGATTCGTGGTCCCACCAGTGACCACTACGGCTGATGACTTGCCGACCGGCCCGAAGGGATAAATGACCGCTGTACCCACAAAGCAGCCGAAGAAGTGACGCCTGGTCCAAGGGCCGGAGTGGGTCGTCGGACTCAGTTCGGGCCAGTTTCGGGCATTTACGCCGCAGCTCTCACTGACCGAAACGGTCCGACTTCGGACGGTTCGATGGGCATAGGGATAGTTCACAAGTCTGTGGATCGATGCTGAGAAGGCCGAGGGTTCCCGCTCATCATGTGATGAGTAATGCGATCGTCGGGTGTCCGAAGCACGAGCCGCTCCTGTGAAAGGAGCTCGAGATCGAGCAGGCCGGCGTCGACAAATGGATGATCCCTCGGCACGCACAGCATGCGCTGGTCACGCATGATGACGGGCCCGCTGCGCAGATCCGCCGGCGTCAGGCCATCCCCGGTCGCGACGATCATCATTAGCGGGGTAGGCTCGATGTACTGGATGTACGCGCCGGGCAATCGGAAATTACGATCAATGCGGCTGAAGATATCCGCGCTAGCCGATCGGGCCAGCCGTTCAGGCAAAAAATTATGGTCGTGTTGGGTCAGAGACGGGCCGTCCCCTCGAGACGGGTCGCAGGCGCCCGCTCAAGCCTTTACTTTCCCACCAACCTTCCCATCCGCCCCCAGCCCCTCCAACCCAAACGGCGTATCCCTCAACCTCTTCCCCGTCAACCTGAACACCGCATTAGCCACAGCCGGCGCCACTGAAGGACTCGACAACTCCCCAACGCCTCCAGGCTTAGCCGGATCCCCCTGCATAATCAAAATATCAACCTCCGGCATATCACGCATCCGCATCACGCGATACGTATCGAAGTTCTTCTGCTCCACCTGCCCATGCCGAATATCGATCCGATCCGCGGTCGCATGCCCTAACCCCCACATCAGCCCGCCATACAACTGTTCCTCAACCCCACCCGGCGACACAGCCAACCCGCAATCCGCCACACAGCTCAGCTTCTCAACCACAACCGCATCACCCTTCTTCACAACGCGTGCCACCACCGCAACATAGCTGCTGTATGCCTGATTCGTCGCCACACCCAACGCCGTCCCCGCAGGCAACGCCTTCCCCCACCCAGCCCGCTCCGCCGCCTCGCGCAACACCGCCTTATGCCGCGGGTCCTTCATATACGCAAGCCGAAACTCAATCGGATCGCGCCGCGCGGCATGCGCGGCCTCATCCATAAACGACTCCACCGCGAACACGTTCGGGATATAACTCACCGCGCGATACCAACCCGTCGGGACACCGGTCTCGTGACGTACCCAACCAATATCGACGTGCGGCGCATCGTAAGCGAACTCGTATTTGCTGATCGCTTCGGTGGTGCTGTAGTCCATCCGGTCCGGACGATCGAAATAACCCGGCTCCCACTGTTCCGGCGAAACGGGCATCACGGCACGCAACTGCAAAGTGGTGAGATTACCGTGCGCATCAAATGCGGCTTTAGCACGGTGATAACTCGCCGAGTGATAAAAGAGCGCACGCATTTCATCTTCGCGGCTGTTCATCAGCTTGACCGGCTTGCCGGCTTTCAACGCAAGCCATGTCACTTCGAACAACCAGTACTTCGATTCGCGCGAACCGAAGCTGCCACCCGACACAAGCTCATGCAACACAACGCGCTCAGCAGGAATCCCGCCGATCACCTCAGCCGCTTCCTGCACCGTGGAAGGCACTTGCAAACCGCCCCAGTACTCAATGCGACCATCCTTCGCCCAAGCAGTGACATTGATCGGCTCAAGCGCGTTTTGCGCCTTATAGGGCATCGAATACGACGCCTCGATCACACGCGCACCATGTGGCCATGCAGTCTTCGCGTCGCCGGTTTGAATCGTCGGCACAACATGCGCAACAGGATCGTCAAGCCAGGCAGCCTGACGTGCGGCGAGCGTACTGCTGTCGAAGGTTTCCAGCGGACTGTCTTCCCACTCAACCTTCAGCGCCGCCTGGCCTTGATGCGCCGACCAATAATCATCGGCCAACACAGCAACGCCCGCCTGATTGCCGCCAAGCAGGTCGGGACGACCAGGAATCTGCAACACCTGCCGCACGCCCGGCACGGCCAATGCGGCTTTAGCATCGACGCTCCGCACACGCGCATCGATCACCGGCGCACGCGTGACAACTGCCACCAGCATGTCCGGCAACGACACATCGATGCTGTACGGAAACGCCCCTCTCGCTTTCAGATCGGCGCCACGCTTCTTCTGCAGCTTGCCGATGTACTTGAACTGCGACGGGTCTTTCAACGCGACGTCTTTCGGCGCGGGCAATTGCGCAGCTACGCTCGCCAACGATCCATAGTTCGCGCGCTTGCCACTTGCCTTATCGATAACGAAGCCGTTTTCCGTCGTGCACGCGGACGGCGTCACATTCCATTGTTTCGCCGCGGCTTCGATCAACATGGCACGCGCGGTTGCCCCCGCACGCCGCAAGCGATCGTATTCAAGCGAGACGCTGGTACTGCCACCTGTCGAGAACACTTTCCACAATGGATGAATGTAGTCCCCGTAAAACGGATTCTCCGGCGTGATCACCTCCACGCGAAACGGATCGACATCGAGTTCCTCGGCGACAACCGCAGCCAACGCGGTACGCGTCCCCGTGCCCGAGTCGTGCTTATGGACCACGAGTTTGATCGTGTCGTCAGGCAGTACGCGCACCCATGCGTTCGGTTCGAACTCGCCTGCCTGCGGTTTAGGATCGCCGCTTACGTTGGCGTCTTTCGCGAAAGCCCCGGGCAGTTGAAAACCGATCGCTAGGCCCGAAGCCAACAACGCCGAACTCTGTTTGATGAAACGTCGACGCGCCGCGCCGTGTGCGCCGTTCAGTGCTTGCTTGTCGTTGCGCATTCAAGCCTCCTCTTTCGTGGAGGTGCAGACGGAAGCGCAGATGGACTCGCCCCACGTGACCGATGCGAGCGCCGAATCACCGGAAGCGGCGCGTTTGATCGCCTTGCGAATGCGCGAATAGGTCCCGCAGCGGCAGATGTTGCCGGACATGGCCGTCGCGATGGTTTCATCGTTGACCGTCGGCTTGTCCTTCAGAAACGAGGCCGCCTGCATCAACTGACCAGACTGACAGTAGCCGCACTGCGGCACATCTTCCGTCACCCACGCGAGTTGCAGCGGATGCCTGCCGTCTTTCGACAGACCTTCGATTGTCGTGATGCGTTTTCCCGCCACCGCGGCAATCGGCAACAAACAGGAACGCACGGCCTCGCCTTCCAGATGCACCGTACACGCCCCGCAAAAGCCGCCGCCGCAGCCAAATTTCGTCCCGGTCAATTTGAGCCGGTCGCGCAACACCCACAACAGGGGCATGTCTTCCGGTACATTGTCGAGCGAGTGCCGCGTGTCGTTGACCACGATCTCGATCATGCGCTGTCTCCTGAATGGTGTTGTGCAGCGCGGCGCGTGATTCAAAGGGTCCGCGTGCTTGCGGCCATTATTGAAAGCCGTTAAGCACAACGCCAGCGACGATTTCTTCCATCATCGGTAAGTCCGGCTAACACCCATGTTGAAACGCTACCCTTCCATTCAGTCGATGCAGGCCTTTCTGCAAGCGGCACGCGTCGGCAGCTTTTCGAGCGCGGCGCGCCAGTTGTCGCTCACACATAGCGCGATCAGCCAGCAGATCCGCACGCTCGAGGAGTTCGTCGGGCAGCCCTTGTTCGTGCGCGAAAGCGGCCGCGTGGTGCTGACGGATGCGGGCGTACTGTTTGCGAATCAACTGGCGGATGGCTTCGAGCAGATCGATCGCGCGTTGTCGTCAGTGAAAGAACGCACGGTCAAGCAGTCGATCACGCTCGACGTCGATCCCGAACTCGCGCAGAGCTGGCTGGTCACGCGCTTGCCTGCTTTACTCGATGCGTTGACCGGCACGTCGTTGACGGTACTGTCCACGCCGCGGCATGAACGTAGCGCGTTTGAGCGCATCGATATTGCGTTGCGGTATGGGTATGGAGAATGGGAAGGTTTCGAGAACGCGCTGATTTGCGGCGATCGGTTGACTGCCATGGCCTCGCCCGCGCTTCTTGAAGCGCGCGGGCTGAGTCTGCCGCTCACGCCCGAACAGGTGCTCGATTTGCCCTTGCTCGGCTATACGAAACGCTCGTGGATTCCGTGGCTTTCCGCGGCAGGTATGCCCGAGGTCGAACCGGATGCAGTCGCCGTGTTCGACAATGCCGCCGGACTGATTGCAGCGGCCAGCGCAGGCGTGGGCGCGGGTTTAGCGCGTGGCCTGCTCGCAGCGGATGCAAAACGCGAGGGGCGTCTGGTCGAACTCACTCAAGTTGAAATTCCGACGCATTACAACCTGTATGCCGTATGGCCCCGCGAGAAAGCGGCGCGCGTTGCGCCCCTGATCGACGTGATTCGCGAGTTGGTCGCGCAAACGGTCAGCCCATGCTAGCAGCCACCTCGCGCACCGTATCGAGAAACAACGACAACACCGGCGACGGATCCTCAGCCCGATAGCGCGCATGCAGCGACACCTCGGGACGCGGCGCAGCCAGCGGCACGAACGCGACACCACCGGTCGTCAATTGCCGTGCCGACGAAGGCAGCAACGCCACGCCCAGCCCTTCGCGCACGAGACACAGCAGCGTATGCACCTCGACCACCTCCTGATCGATCTGCGGTGTAAACCCTGCCTCGACGCAACAGTCCTGCAGAAAGCGCGCGAGCTGCGACTGCTGCAAACCGAACGACACAAAGCGCTCCGCCTCCAACTCGCGCAACGCGATCTCCTCACGCGCGGCAAGCCTGTGCCCTGACGGCAGCGCCACCACCGCCGATTCGCGCATCACCACTTCACTACGAATCTCCGGGTCCTCATGCGATACCCGGAAGAAGCACACATCCAGGCGCCGCTCCTTGAGCGCGAGAATCTGCGCGGCAGGTGTCATTTCATGCAGCGTCCACTGCACTTGCGGATGCTTCTCCGCAAATACCCGCAGTGCGCGCGGAATCGGATCGACCATCGCCGAGCTAATGATGCCGATCTCGAGACTTCCCACTTCGCCGCGCCCCGCGCAACGCGTCAGGTCGATCGCGCGTTCAAACTGCGCGAAGATCAGCGGCACCTGCTCTTTAAGTGTTTTCCCTGCATCGGTGAGTTCGACACGGTGTTGCGAGCGCGTGAACAACGCGGTGCCCATCTCTTCTTCAAGGATGCGAATCTGCTGACTCAAAGGCGGCTGCGAAATGTGCAGCCGTGCGGCTGCCCGGCCGAAATGCAGTTCGTCGGCAAGTACCGCGAAGTAACGCAACAGCCGGATGTCCATATCGAGAACGTATCAAGATCGTGGTTAAAAAATATTGTACAGAGCGTTTTTATCTTGTGAGACTGCATCGCAAGCAGCAGTGCACATCAGTGTGACACTCGATGCCGGCGAGGGGAAGGCGCACAAAAATGGCGCCTTGCAAAGGGCCGCATGGGCAAGCCTGTCTGGGCTCCGTTCCATCGATGCGCCTGCCCGCGATCCGGCAACTGGATACACCAGTTCCTCTCAAGGAGATCGAGTACATGATCATCGACACCAGCTGTTACCCGACCAATCTGGTCGACCTCGCCTGGCGCCACGACGGCGAGCCATTTACCGGTGAGCGTCTGATCGCAACGATGGACGGCCCGTACCTCATCAACGGCAAGCCGCGCCGCATCGACAAGGCCTTCATTCAACCGCCGCAAGGCAACACCATTTATACGTGGACCGACGGCAATCGTTCGGGCCGCGAATCGATCGACGATTACATGGCGTACACCGTCGAAATGACGCAAAAGTACCCGGACCGTCTGATCGGTTGCTTCGTGTACAACCCGCGTTGCGGTCCAGAGAACGGCGCCGAAGCGATCGAGTTCTATGCGAAGGAACACGGCTTCAAGATGGTGCAGTTGCAGGCCAACATGCATGCATACCGTCCCGACCGAGCGCTCGACTGGCTGCGTCCTGCATTGCGTAAATGCGCGGACCTCGGCCTGCTCGTGAAGCTGCACACCGGCGACGGTCCCTACAGCATTCCAAGCGAGTGGTATCCGCTGATCCGCGAATTCCCGTCGGTGAATTTCATCATGGCGCACTTTGGCGTGCAGACGGGTGGCGTGTATTGCTTCGAGCCGTATCAAATGGCGCTCGATACGCCGAACGTGTACTGCGAATCGAGCTGGTGCCTGCAATCGCGAATTGTCGAATTCGCGAAGGTGCTGCCGACGCACAAGATTCTCTACGGCTCGGACACGCCGCCGAATGAACCAGGCATGTGGCTGCGTTTGCTCGAAGTGTTGTGCCACGAGCCGCCGCAAGGCCTGAATCTCGACGAAGACACGCTCGAGGATTACCTCGGCAACAACCTCGCCCGCATGATCGGCATCGAACCGAGTGCGCCTCCGAGGAGCGTCGAGGAAGCGCAAGCCTATCTGAAACACCATGCCGGCACTTCGCAGAAGCACGCCGCTCAGGCATCTCAAACAGCCTACGCAGGAGCCCGCTGATGATCATCGATACCCATCTGCACCCGACCAATCTCGTCGACGAAGCGTGGCGCCACACCGGCGAACCGTTCACCGGTGAACGCCTGCTAAAGATGATGGACGGTCCGTACATCATCAACGGCAAGCCGCGCCGTATCGACATGGGCTTCATTCAGCCGCCGCCTGGCAACACCGGCTATCGCGACGGCAATCGCCGCGGCCGTGAAGGCATTCGCGACTACATGTCGTATATCGCCGAGTTGACGCAAAAGTACCCGGATCGCTTTATCGGCAACTTTACGTACAACCCGCGTTGGGGTCCGGAGAACGGCGCCGCCGAACTCGAATTCCACGTGAAAGAGTACGGCTTCAAGATGCTCAAGCTGCACGCGAACATGCACGGCTATCGCCCGGATCGTGCGCTCGACTGGCTGCGCCCGGCGATGAAGAAGTGCGCGGAGCTCGGCGTGGTGGTGCTGATTCACACCGGCGACGGCCCGTACACGATTCCGACGCAGTTCTATCCGATCATCCGCGAATTCCCGATGGTGAATTTCATCATCGGTCACTTCGGGATCCAAACGGGCGGCAATTACTCGTTCGAATCGTTCTGGATGGCGATGGATACGCCAAACGTGTATTGCGAATCGGGCTGGTGCTATCAGTCGCGCATCGTCGAATTCGCTCGTGAGCTGCCGCGCAACAAGATCGTTTTCGGTACCGATTCGCCGCCGAACGAGCCGGGTATGTGGCTGCGCGAGCTCGAAATGCTGTGCGGTCCGGCGCCGCAAGGCATGGATCTGGATGAAGACGGTCTCGAAGACTATATGGGCAACAACATCGCCCGCCTGGTCGGCATCGAACCGACCAAGCCGCCTAAAGATCTGGCCGAAGCTGAGAAGCGTTTGAAGGCGACTTACGTGAATGACGTAACGCAGCCTGCTTAACGCGTTTAGCGCTTGCTGCAGGGCAGGTGCGGCCAACGGTTGGTGCCGCGCCTGCCTCCCCCGACAGTCCGCTTTCGTTATCGCTTTCGACGGAGTTCACTATGGCGGATAACCTCTTCCGCGCCACGCAGGATTTTCATCGCGTTGCCCTTGCGTATCGCGAGCAGTTTCCCGACGATGTATTGACCATCAAGCAGCCGGTGGCCGCGGATCAGGACGTCACGGCTATCGTGGCCGAACTGGCCGCACGCGGACGGCATGACATGTTGATCTGCGAAAAGGTCGACGGCATTGCGACACCGCTGGTCACCAATTTCTTTGCTTCACGTACCCGCATTGGGCGCTTATTCGACGTCGCTGCGTCGGGCTTATTCGACGCCTACCAACAACGTGCGAATGCCCCTATCGCGCCGGTTTTCGTTCCGACCGGTCCGGTTCTCGATCAGGTTGTCGAAGGCGACGCCGTCGATCTCGCGCAACTGCCGATGATCCGCCACTTCGACACCGATCGCGGCCCGTACATCACCAACGCGGTGATCGTTGCCGAAGATCCGGTGACGGGCGTCGCGAATCTCAGCTATCACCGTTCGATGCGGCATGCCCGCAATGCGCTCGCCACCAGCCTGCATTCACGCGGCCACCTCTGGCGCATGCTGCAAACCGCTCAAGCGCGCGGTGACACGTTGAAAGTCGCGATGGTGATCGGTGCGCATCCGTTGTTCATGCTGGCCGCCGCGGCGCGCGTGCCCTTCGGTACGGACGAGCGAGCGATTGCAGGGGGATTATTCGGCGCGCCGCTGGAGTTGGTACGCACGCCGCGTTACGGCATCGGCGTTCCCGCTTCCGCTGAGTTTGTCCTTGAAGGCACGATCGATCCGGACGCTCACGCAGAAGAAGGTCCGTTCGGCGAATTCACCGGCTATTCGTCGGACCGCTCCACCAACAACGTGCTGCGCGTCGACACGATGATGCGGCGCAACGATGCATGGCTCGTCGATGTTGTCGGCGGCCCTTACGCCGAACACCTGACGCTGGCCCGCTTGCCGCGCGAAGCGGAAATGAGCGAGAAGTTGAAGGCGCGCTTTCCTTCCGTCACCGCGCTGCACTATCCGAACTCGGGCACGCACTTCCACTGCTACGTCGCGCTGAATCAGACACGCGACGGCGAAGCGCGCCAGATCATGCTCGCGCTGCTCGGCTGGGACCCGTATCTGAAGAACGTGGTGGCGGTGGATAGCGATATCGACATCACCAACGATTCGCAAGTGCTGTGGGCCATCGCCACGCATTTCCAGCCGCATCAGGACGTGTTTATCGTCGATGGCTTACCGGGTAGTCCGCTCGATCCTTCATCTTCCGCGGCGGGCACCACCTCGCGCATGGGCATCGACGCGACACGCGGTTCCCACTTCGACGGCATTCGCGCGAAGATCAGCGAGCAGGCGTCACAACAAGCGGTTGAGATTCTGGCTCGCGCCGCCATCGGAGCACGGCAATGACCCCGCGGCGACTCGTAGTCGGCATCAGCGGCGCGTCCGGTTTCACATACGGCGTGCGTATGCTGCAGCTGCTGCGCGATCTCGACATCGAAACACATCTGACCGTCTCGCGCAGCGCCCTGCTGACGATGACGCATGAAACCGACTACAAGTTCGCCGAAGTCAGCGCCCTCGCCAGCTTCACCTACCGATGCGACGATATGGCCGCGGCCATTTCCAGCGGCTCGTTCCGCTCGCTGGGCATGATCGTCGCGCCCTGTTCGATGAAGACGCTTGCCGAAATTGCCAGCGGCATGTCGTCGAGCCTGATCTCGCGCGCCGCCGACGTCACGTTGAAAGAGCGCCGCCCCTTGGTGCTGCTGGCGCGTGAAACCCCCTACACATTGGCGCATCTGCGCAACATGATCGCCGTCACTGAAATGGGCGCGATCGTCGCGCCACCTGTGCCAGCGTTCTACGCGCGCCCTGTTTCGCTCGACCAGATGATCGACCACACGCTTGGCCGCGTGCTCGATCTGTTCGGTCTCGAAGCGGGCACCGTCAAACGCTGGCGAGATGGCGACACAGAAGCCGCGCTACATGAAGCGGCACAAGCACCTCATATCGCCTGACAAGCCGAACCGCACCAACCGTAGTACGAACGAAGAAACGGAGACGAGCCATGAATCACATTCACACCACCCACAATGAAATCGAGAAAATCCCTGTCACGGTGCTGACCGGCTTTCTCGGCGCCGGCAAAACGACGCTGCTCAATTACATCCTGCGCGAGAAGCACGGGCGCAAGATCGCGGTGATCGAAAACGAGTTCGGCGAGATCGGTATCGACGGTGGTCTCGTGCTCGAATCGACCGAAGAGATCTACGAGATGACGAACGGTTGCGTGTGCTGCGTCGGCGCGGTGCGTGAAGACCTGGTGCGGATCGTACGCATGCTGGTGGAAAGACCTGACCGGCTCGATCACATCATCGTCGAAACGAGTGGACTCGCCGATCCGTATCCCGTCGCACAGACTTTCTTCCTTGACGACCCGATCGCGAAACAGGTGACGTTGGATGCGGTTGTCACGATGGTGGATGCGAAGCATATCGCCGCGCACCTGGACGATCTGGTACTCGACGGCAGCGACAACCAGGCGGTCGATCAGATCGTCTGCGCGGACCGCATCGTGATCAACAAGGTCGATCTGGTGACCGCAGAACATATCGCTTCACTGACGCAACGCATTCGCGGATTGAACGCCACCGCAGAGATCGTCGAATCGAGCTACGCCCAGATCGATCTCGACAAGATTCTCGGCGTCGGTGCGAACGAGTTTTCGCAGATTCTCGTGGAAACGGATGGCTTGCATGAAGAAGCGCACACCCACGCGCACGAACACGAGGATCACCACGACGCGCACGAAGCCCATCCCGATCATGAACATGCCCATCATGACGACGATCACGCCGACCACCAGCACGACGAAAGCGTGTCCTCGGTGGGAATCGAAATCGATGCGGACATCGATCTTGACGCGCTGCAAGTCTGGCTCACCGAACTACGTCAGTCCGACGCCACCAACCTGTTCCGTATGAAAGGCATTCTCGCTTTGCAAGGCCAATCGCACCGCTATGTGCTGCAAGGCGTGCACAACGTCATCGAACTTCGCGCGGCGCAGGTGTGGGGCACTGAACCACGCTCATGCCGCATTGTATTCATCGGACGCGATCTCGATCGCGCCGCGCTGACCGACCGCTTCCATGCCTGTCTTGCCGTGCCGGTTGCGGCCTGACGGGAGACTTGGCCGGCGCGCGAAGTGATGCTGCACGGCAAAGCCGTGTGGTGCGTCCCGGCCAGAAACCGAAAATCGCTGTGCTGAGACTGGAGTAAACGCCAAGGCACCCACTCCGGCCGGCAGCTTTGCGTGACAAAGGAGACACGTCATGAACACCGCCATACATCCCGTTGATCGGATTCTGCCGAAGCGCCAGATGATCACGCTCGGTTTGCAGCACATGCTAGTGGCTTATATCGGTGCGATCGCAGTCCCGTTGATCGTCGCGTCGGCACTGAAGATGTCGCCCGCCGACACGACCGTGCTCATCAGCACCGCCCTGTTTTGTTCAGGCATCTCGACGATCCTGCAGACCGTCGGCGTCTGGAAGTTCGGCGTGCGACTGCCGATTCTGCAAGGCGTCGCGTTCAGCAGCGTCGGGCCGGTCATCGCGATCGGTTTGAGTCCGGGCGTCGGTTTTGCAGGCGTGTGTGGCGCGGTGATTGGCGCGGGTCTCTTCACGATGTTTGCAGCGCCTTTGGTCGGACGCTTACGAAGATTCTTCCCACCTGTGGTGACCGGTTGCATCGTGACCGTGATCGGTTTGCAACTGTTCCCCGTTGCCTATCAATGGGCCGGAGGCGGCGAGGCCGCTCAGCAGCAGTTCGGCGCGCTGCCCTTCCTGAGCGTCACGCTGTTCGTCGCGCTGGTGATTCTCGCGATCAACCGCTTTGCCGGCCCGTTCCTGCGCAATCTCTCGGTGCTGATCGGATTGATCGCGGGCGGCATCCTGGCGTGCTCGCTCGGCATGGGCAATTTCACAAGCGTCAGCGCCGCGCCGTGGTTCACACTGCCGATGCCGTTCCACTTCGGCACGCCCGTGTTCTCGCTGGTGCCGGTGCTGACGATGATCGTGGTGATGGTGGTGCAGATGGTCGAATCGATGGGACTGTTCGTCGCCATCGGTGACATCGTCGACAAGGACGTCAGCGAGGAGGACGTGGTGCGCGGCATGCGTGCGAATGGTCTGGCGAGCGCGATTGCGGGCATGTTCGCGGCATTTCCGTTCATCGCCTTCATGGAGAACGTCGGCCTCGTGATCCTCACCGGCGTGCGCAGCCGGTGGGTTGTGGCAATCAGTGGCGTGCTGATGTGCGTGGTGGCGCTGGTGCCGAAGATCGGCGCGGTGGTCGCCTCAACGCCCGCAGCGGCGCTTGGTGGTGCGGGTATCGCGATGTTCGGCGTGGTGGTGGCGGCCGGTGTGCAGACGCTGGCAAAGGTGGACTTCGAGCGCAATCGCTACAACGTGCTGATCGTTGGCTTCACGATCGCCACTGCGCTGATTCCGGTGATGGCGCCGCAAGTCTTCAAGCATATGCCCGACTGGACGCAGCCTTTCCTGCATAGCGGGGTGGTGCTGGCGTGTCTGGTGTCGGTTGTGTTGAACGCGGTGTTGAACGGCGCGCACGAAGAAGAAAAAGTCGTCGAGACGCACAGCAACCTGGTGCGCGAATCCTAGTACGCGAATTAGCGACCGAGACAGCAGGATGAGCGCGGCCGTTGTACCTCCATGGACCGGCGGCCGCTTCGAAGTATCTGAAAGGACATTGAATCGTGAGCATGCAAACTGAAGCGTTGCTGATCAAGAACCCTGTCGCGGTGATGAGCGGCCGAAGCGGCGATAACGCGCGCCTGGGTCAAGTCGATCTGCGGATTCGCAACGGCCGTATCGAGGCCATCGCCCCCAACCTCGAGCCGCGCGCCGATGAACGCGTGATCGACGCGCGTTCATGCGTCGTTTATCCGGGCTGGGTGAACACGCACCACCATCTGTTCCAGAACCTGCTGAAGGCGGTGCCCTCCGGCATCAACGCCGATCTGCAGGAATGGCTGGCCGCCGTGCCGTATCCGCGGCTGGCTCGCTTTACGCCGGACCTGGCGCGCGTCGCTGCGCGATTGGGTCTTGCCGAGTTACTGTTGTCCGGCGTGACAACCTGTGCCGATCACCACTACCTGTATCACGCGGACGGCACCACCGAAACCGGCGATCTGCTTTTCGACGAAGCGGCATCGTTCGGCATGCGTTTCGTGCTGTGCCGCGGCGGCGCATTGCAGGCGGCGGGCGACCATCCGGGCTTTTCCAAAGTGGCGTTGAAACCCGAGACGCTCGATCAGATGCTTGCCGACGTCGAGCGCTTGAAGTCGCGCTATCACGATTCGGGAGCGGCCTCCATGCGGCGCGTGGTAGTTGCACCGACTACGCCGACGTTTTCACTGCCGCCAGAACTGCTGCCTGAAGTCGCTCGCGCGGCGCGGCGCATGGGCCTAAGGCTGCATACGCATCTTTCCGAAACGACCCGTTACGTCGATTTCTGCAAAGAACGCTTCAACAAACTGCCGGTCGAGTTCGTCGCCGATCACGAGTGGCTCGGGCCGGACGTCTGGTTCGCTCACCTCGTGCATCTGCAGCCGAGTGAAATCGCGATGCTTGCGGAAACCGGCAGCGGCTGCTCGCATTGTCCGGTGAGCAATGCGCGCCTCGGCAGCGGCATTGCGCCGGCACCGCAAATGGCGGCAGCGGGCGTGCCGATGTCGCTGGCCGTAGACGGCGTCGCCTCGAACGAATCCGGCAGCATGACCAATGAAGCGCACTTCGCGTGGTTAGTGCATCGGGCGGCGCAAGGCGCGTCGGCGACCACCGTCGAAGAGACGATTCATTGGGGCAGCGCGGGCGGCGCAGGCGTGCTCGGTCTCGATGCGGTCGGCACGCTCGAAGTCGGCAAGGCAGCGGACTTCGTGCTGTATGACGTCAGCGATCTGCGCTTCAACGGCTTCCATGACGTGGCGGTGGCGCCGGTGACGGCAGGTGAACCGGCTCGGGTTCGCTACAACGTGGTGAACGGTCGTGTCGTGGTGGACAACGGCGTGATTCCGGGCCTCGATCTCGAGCAGCTTCGCTATGAAGCGGCCGAGGGCGTGAAGCTGTTGCTCGCCGACTAACCCCATCGAAGCACTCAAGCACCCAAGGGGCGCACCACGATGCGACACAGGAGTATCCGGCTCGGCATCCTCACGCCGTCGTCGAACACGGCGCTGGAGCCGATTACTGCTGCCATGCTCAGCGAACTGCCGCACGTCAGCGCACACTTTGCGCGCTTCACGGTCACGGAGATCGCGTTGTCGGAGCAGGCACTCGGCCAGTTCGACGCGAGCCGGATTCTCGTAGCGGCGTGTCAGTTGGCCGATGCACGGGTCGACGTGATCGGCTGGAGCGGCACCTCGGCCGGCTGGCTCGGTTTTGAACGCGACCAGGCGCTGTGCCGCCAGATCACTGAAGCGACCGGTATTCCCGCGACGACCTCCGTACTGGCGCTCAATGAGATTTTCGCCAAGACAGGCGTGCGGCGGTTCGGTTTGGTGTCGCCGTATATCGACGAGGTTCAGCAGCGGATCGTGCGCAACTACGAGAAGCTCGGCATCGAATGCGTTTCCGAACGACATCTCGGCTTGCAGGACAATTTCAGTTTTGCCGAGGTGCCGGATACGCAACTGGCGATCATGATGCGTGAAGCCGCGTTTGCGAGGCCGGATGCAGTGACAACGTTCTGCACGAATCTGCACGCGGCGCATCTGGTGCGGGCGTTTGAGATGGCGACGGATATTCCCGCGTATGACACGGTGGCCACCGTCGTTTGGAAATCTTTGAGAATGTTGGGCGTGGACACCAGGCCGCTTAGGAGCTGGGGTAGATTGTTTGAGGAGGTGGATTGAACGCGGTTCGAACGGGTGTAGTGAGCAAACCGCATGAGTCTAGTTTGCGACGAAATTGAGTGGCTAAGTGACAACGGTAACTTAAAGGCGCAGGTCCGTGCGCCTTTAAGCTGACCATGTTTCATTGCTTCATCTTCGTTGCAGGCGGCAACGCAAACAGCCGCAAATGCTCGACGCCCTCGGCGAGCGCAAGCGTCGACTGCTGCCCATCGCGCATGCGAATGCTGATCGTCCGATCGCGCTCATCGCGCGAACCGACTGCGACGAAAATCGGCACCTGCTTTTCGCGAGCGTCGACGATCTTCTTCTCCAATCGCTCCGGTCGGCCGTCGAGCAGCACTCTGATGCCGGCGTCGTCAAGCGCCTGCATCACCTCTTGCGCATAGGCTGCGTGCGCATCACTGATCGTCGCGACCACGACCTGCTCCGGCGCAAGCCACACCGGCAGCCATCCTTCGTGATGTTCGAGCAGCATCGCGATGAAGCGCTCCATGCTGCCGAGCAAAGCATGATGAATCATCACCGGCCGCTCGCGTTCGTTGCGCTCGTTAGCGAACTCCGCGTCGAGCCGATCGGGCAGCACGAAATCGAGTTGGATCGTGCCGCATTGCCAGCTGCGTTCTCGACTATCCGTTAGATGAAACTCCAGCTTCGGGCCGTAAAACGCCCCCTCTCCTTCGAGTACGTCGAATTCAAGGCTCGCTGCACGCGCTGCATTGGCCAGCGCCTCTTCTGCACGATCCCACGTTTGATCGTTGCCCGCGCGCATCGCAGGCCGTGTAGCGAGCGCCACTTTGAAGTCCGGGAAACCTAGGTCCGCATAAACAGCACGCAGCAGCGAACAGAAGCGCCCCACTTCGACTTCGATATGCGCCTCCGTGCAAAACACATGCGCATCGTCCTGCACGAATGCGCGCGTACGCTTGAGCCCTTCAAGCGATCCCGAAGGTTCGTCACGATGACACGCGCCGAATTCGCTATAACGAACCGGCAACTCGCGATACGACCGCACACGCTGGTTGAACACCTGCACGTGACACGGACAGCTCATTGGCTTCAAACACAGCGCGCGCCCTTCTTCCGCGTCGGCCAGCGAATACATCGCCGCGCCGAACTTCTCCCAGTGACCGCTTTTCTCCCACAACGAGCGCGCCAGCAGTTGCGGCGTACGGATCTCGCGAAAGCCCGCGCGCCGCATGCGGGCACGAATGTAGTCTTCCAGCACGCGGTACAACTCCCAGCCGCGTGGGTGCCAGAAAACCATGCCGGCGCCTTCTTCCTGCTGATGGAAGAGGTCGAGTTTGTTGCCCAGTACACGATGGTCGATGTCGTTCACGATGACACTCCGTTTGATTTGATCTTGCAGAGACTGAGGATCGATGCCGCAAACGGAGGTCCAGAAACGCCAAAGGCCCCGTCCGTTTCCGGCGGGGCCTTTGGTGGTCTGCCACAGCTTCCTGCTTCTAGCGTGCGCAACCTCCAGACGACCCGCCTGTGAAGGTGGTCGTCGTGGTGGTGACGGCAGCGAAGGGAATCGAGTGGAAGTCCATGGATCGACAGTAAACGATTTTGTGGCGACGCGTCAACCGCGATCTGGATAAGCGATACGATGGATGTTTGATCCGAAGCCGACGCATTTTCGCTAAACTTCGATCGACCATACACCCGACCGAGCATCTCATCTTGACCATCCACATCCGCCCCGCCCACGCAGTCGACGCCACCCTGATTCTCCGCTTCATCACCGAACTCGCGGTGTATGAAAAAGCGGAGCACGAAGTTGTCGCGACCGTCGAAGACATCGAAACGAGCCTGTTCTCGGCCACGTCGACCGCGAAGGCTTTGATCTGTGAAATGAACGGCCAGCCGATCGGCTTCTGCGTTTACTTCTTTTCCTATTCGACGTGGCTCGGCAAACAGGGGCTCTATCTGGAAGACCTGTACATATCGCCGACATCGCGTGGCAGTGGCGCGGGCAAACAGATGCTGCGCCATCTTGCACAAATTGCCTGCGAAACAGGCTGTGGGCGCTTCGAATGGAGTGTGCTCGACTGGAACGAACCCGCGATCGGATTCTATGAATCGATCGGCGCGAGCGCGCAAAGCGAATGGGTTCGCTACCGGCTGGCAGGCGAGGCACTCACGGCGTTTGCCGATGGCAATACATGAGACACGCTTAGCCCGAACAGAAACGTAGCCGCTAACCGATCAATCCCCCACGCCGCTCGCCACCGGCGCGACTTCAAACGCGTCGCCGGTGGCGAAGAACGTCCCGCCCGCAACGTAATGACACGTACGCAGATCGGGATCATCGCCAAAGTGCCAGCGGTTGTTCGAGTACACGCGACTGTCCGCATAGGCGGCGACCACTTCGCCAATGATCAGATCGTGCCGCTGGCTATCGTCCGGAATCACCTTGCATTCCATCCACGTGATGCAGCCCGCCAGCATCGGTACATCGATTTCTTGTGCAGGGAAAGTCTCGAGGTCGAAGGCCGAGAACTTGTCGAGTTCAGCGCCTGCGTTCGTTCCCACTGCCAGCGTCTGTGCGGCAAATCCACGGCTCGGCAGTTGCAGCCCGAAAACGCCGCTCGCTTCGATCAGTTGCCGCGTGAGCGTGCGGCTGTCCACCACCACGACCACCTTCGGCGGGGTGAAATCGAGCGGCATCGCCCACGATGCGGCCATCACGTTCGAGCGCCCGCCGTGCGCGCTGGTAATGATCGTGACGGGTCCATGATTCAGTAACTGCGTGGCCCGCGACAATGCGACGGGTTCCCGGGTGACTTTCATACGTGCTCTTCCGCGTCAAATGGATCAGGCAGATTGTAGCGGGGACGCGCGAAGCGGGTGCCTGCTCGTCAATTCCCTCATCGCGCGTTGCGCGCCTTTACTTCCAGGCACCGAAAACGCCACCTGCGACTTATCCGGTGCGATTAGAGCACCGCTCCATATGGCACCACTTTCCGGGTGTCGGCAATTTGTCTGTAGATTGCCCCTCGCAACGGCAGCCGAACCTGTCCTGTCGTTATCTTTTGGATGCCTGCTGCGAACGGCAAATCAGCGAAAAGAGGCCATAAAAAAGGCCTGTTCGTGATGCAAACGCACGCATATGACCGATAGAATTTCCTCCTATACACACGTGACTTACTGTCGCGCGTTCGATATCTGTCGGATCGCTTTCTCACATCAGATTTCCGGTTAATTCAGCATGACACGGCTTGCACGGCACTACGTCCCAGAACAACCGCAGCACGTTATCTTGCAGGGGCTCACGGGGCCCGCATTCCTGGACGAAGGAGACTACCTGTACTTCCTCGCCTGCCTGGCGGACGCAGCGCGCGTCGCCGATCTGGCAGTCCACGCATGGGTACTCATGCCTGACGCGATACAGTTCCTCGTCACGCCTTCATACGAGTCGAGCGTGGCGGTGGCGATGCAGGCGGTAGGCCGTCGCTATGTCGAGACCTTCAATCGCCGCCATGGGCGCCGCGGTGCGATGTGGCGTGGCGAGTACCGGGCAACAGTGATTGAGCCCGATCGGTATTTCCTGCTCGCAAGCCAGGTCATCGATCATGCGCCGGTGCGCAACCGCCTTGTAGCCGAGCCGGGAAACTACCAGTGGTCCAGCTACACGCACCACATCGGGCTGCGTGTCGATAACTTCATCAAGGACCATCCACTCTACCGGGCGCTCGGCAATACGCCGTCCGAGCGCCAGCAGGCTTACCGCGATTTGGGTGTACAGCCGCTTGATGAACGCGAGGTCAATGACCTGATGCAGTCGACGCTCAAGGGCTGGGTGCTCGGCAGCGCCGCATATTGCGAGTGGGCGGCGCAGACAGCCAACCGGCGTTTGATGCCCCTGCTGCTGCGCGACCGGCCGCCCCAAGGTTCCCACGACACGCCACCTCGCACACGTGGGCTAACCAAAAGATAAACCAGTAAGGAAACCGTGCTTGTTTGAGAGGCGCTACGCCAATACAGCCTCAATCGGAAGTTGTGTTTTTGATTGCGGCGGCTATGGTGTCGGCAAGCCGGCGAATTGCTTCGTCCATGAGTTGAGGATCGGCGGTCGAAAAGCTCAGACGAAGACTCGAGATGTGCTTGCAATGCGTTGAGCATTGCATCGCGTCGCTCCTGGTAGCGACGTCGAACGCGCGCCACGTGCTCATCTATCCCGTGCTTGAGGAGGTTGACCACAATCTCCTGCGAGAGCGTTCCGGGAGCGATGCGACTTTCGCGCCACGGGCCCGAAATACCTGCAATGCGCCAGGGTAGGCGTTGGGCTGCACCAGCACGGAATCTTCCATTGAAATAGCAGACCGTGTTGACCGATCGTTTGAAGCAATCCAGCAGGCCTCATGAGGCAAGGTTGGAGGATAGCGCCGCTTTGGGGCGGAGCATGTCGATGTCCCTTAACGAAACGCGACATGGCTGCCCAACACGCCACTTGCGTATCCACTCACAACAAAATCAGGATATCCCTACAAGCCTCTCCCTGCGCCAATCCTAAGCGCGCGCCGTTTACCTGTCGAGAACGTGAAAAAAGTACAGGACCCTCCATGCGTAGCACCACACGAACATTCCTCCTGTGGCTAAAAATCCGCCGCTATCGCCGAGCCTCCGAGCAAGGTTTCTCCCACCTTGCCGAGACGAGGCTGGTCGAAAGGTCGCTTCGTGAGCAGGAGGCGGAGCTTCGCTCGCTGATGGAGGGCGCCGTGGTGTTCGGCCGGGACATTACCGAACGCAAGCGCATGGAGGAGCTGCTGGCCGCCCACGAGCGCGAGTTTCGTTCGCTCGCCGAAAACCTGCCAGACATCATCGTCCGCTTCGATTGCGAAGGCCGCCGCACCTATGTCAACGGTGCTCACGAGCGCTTCACCGGCAGGCCGCCGGAGACGTTTCTCGGCAAGACCGTGCTGGAGATTTCCGCATTTTCGATGGAGCAGCACACGTACCACGAGCAAATCCGACAGGCCATCGAAACGGGCAGGGACTCCGACGTCGAATGGAAAGCCCGTGGCTCGGACGGCATCCAGCGAACTTTCCATACGCGGCTGCGCCTCGAGCGCGACGCCAACGGCAAAGTGCTCGGCCTGCTCGCTGTCGCGCGCGACATGACCGAAGTCTACGAGTACCGGAGCAAGATCCATCAGCTCGCGTATTTCGACACGCTGACCGGGCTTGCAAATCGCGCCCAGTTCAACGAGCGCATTTTGCAGGAGTTGCAGCAGGCTGGCCAGGAAGGCAGCAGGGTCGGCGTCCTGATGATGGACCTCGACCGCTTCAAGACCATCAACGACACGTTCGGCCACGTCACCGGCGATCAATTGCTGTGCGAGGTCGCGCGGCGGCTCGAAGCGAGCGTGCGCGCCACGGACACCGTGGCCCGTCTCGGCGGCGACGAATTCATCATCGTCGCGCCGCACGTTCGCAACGCCGCGGAACTGCGCGGCCTCGCCGACCGCGTACTGTCAACCGTGGCCGCTCCGATGCAGCTCGAGGGCCGGGCGCTCGTGGTCCAGGCGAGCATCGGCATTGCCGTCTATCCCGATCATGGCGACGCCACAGAACAACTCGTCCGCTATGCCGACGGCGCCCTCTATCACGCCAAGGAGACCGGGCGCAACAACGTGCAGTTCTATACGCGCGATATCACGGACAACGCCACCGAACGCTTGCGTCTCGAAGCGGACTTGCGCCGCGGCATCGCTCGCGGTGAACTCGACGTCCACTACCAGCCGCTGATCGATCTCGCGACCGGCTGCATCGTCGGCGCGGAGGCGCTGTTGCGCTGGATGCATCCAGAGCTCGGCTGGATACCACCGTCCGACTTCATCGGCATCGCCGAGGAGACGGGTTTGATCGTGCCGATCGCCGAGCAGGTCATGCGCAAGGCATGCAGCGTCGTCTGCCGATGGAACTCGTGGCAGGAGGGCCAGCGACACATCGCCGTCAACCTGTCGCCGAGCCAGTTTCACCTGAGCCACCTGCCGACCGTCGTGCAGCAGGTCCTGCGCGACACCGGCTGCCGGCCGGAATGGCTTGAATTGGAGATCACCGAGGGGCTGCTGCTCGTCAACCATGCGACCACGCTCGACACGCTAAACGCCTTAAACCAGATGGGCGTGCGCATCGCCATCGACGATTTCGGCACCGGCTACTCGGCGCTCGGCTACCTCACGCGCTTTCCCTTTGCTACGTTGAAGATCGACCGCTCGTTCACGCAGTCGGCCACCGGTTGCCCAAAAAACCGCGTGCTCGTGGAAGCCATCGTCGCGATGGCTCACGGCGTGGGGCTCACGGTGGTGGCCGAAGGCGTCGAGACGCGCGAGCTGGCCGACTGGCTCGCTGGCATCGGCTGCGACATGGGGCAGGGTTACCTATGGTCCAGCGCGGTTCCTGCCGACATGCTTCTCGAGATGGAAACGCACGCGGGTGGTTCTCTTGCGAGTTGCCACGATGTCGTGCCGGTGCAATCTTATTTGGCTCGCAAGAGCAGGTAAGATCTTCCCAAAGCGCTCCGTTGGGGGACAAGAATTCGGGTTGGCTTGCGCCATCACATTGTTAGCGTCCACGAAGCCGCTTAATTCAAGGACCGAAGCCGGTATTTGCCGTTCGCGTTGCGACGGTTTGAGACATCAGTTATCGCTCCGCCTGTTGCAATCTTAAGTGGGAAAACCAAAGTGATGAAGAAGAAGGGAATTTCGATCATTCTGTTCGTGTTGGCCGTGCTTAGCCCGCTGGCTCATGCGAGTCTGGCCACAGGTGCTCACGAGTTCAAGAACGATGTCAAGACGGCAGGGAAGAAGAGCGGACATGCTGTGCGCGATGCCGCGCACGCGGTCGGCCACGGTACGAAAAAGGCCGGCCATGCCGTTGCCGATTCAACAAAGCACGGCTATCACGCGACGAAAAAATTCGTGACAGGGCACGGATAGGGGTCGCCTCGCGGCAAACGAATTGGTAATTGAGATCATTGGTTCTCTTCCTTCGGATCGGGAAGCTCATATGCGCGTCGCACCGAGAATACGATTGCCACATTCTGGCATCGGAGTCGTCACGTGAAGGGCTAGCTTCTAGCCGTTGCGCGCCGCGCGCAGCTGCTCACGGGTTTGTCCGGAACATGCTTTCATCTGCAACCATGACGAGCCGGTCTGATTGTCCGGCCGTCAGTTTGATAACCTCGCTCACCAAGGTCTTACAAACATTTCGGTTTCGATGCTGTTCCGCGGTAAGAACCGATTGGAAACGCCCAATGCCGCCGAGGAAGAATAAGCCCAGACTTCCCACCTGTTCTTCATTGATAAACGCTCCCCACCAGTTTCCAAGACCGCGGGCAATTAGAGTCCTGTAGGCGGTCTGTTGATGTGCCAAGTATCGCTGTGAGGTAATGTTCGACGGATTGGACATGTCGGCGAGCTGCATTCGAGACCAATCGTCCCAATCCTTCTGCGTCCCAAACTTGCGGACTTCGACCAATGAGTTGGTCGCAACTGATCGTATGTCATTTGGATGCGCAGCCAGCACACGACAAACCGTTGCGTCGTAACCTTGCTCAACGAATGCGTCGAGATTCACAACACTGTCTGCTCTTTCCGGCCAGGCAAACGTGCGATGTGCGATCAGCGGTGGGATCCCGACAAATTGGGCAAAATCAGCCTCCAGCCGTTTTAGATCGGTTCCCGAAGGTCGTTGCTCCAGGACGAGCATGTTGCCAAAAAAATATTCTGGTGCGTCCGGTGTCCGGACGACGACGTAGTCATCCTGCGACTCGACCATACCGGTTTCTGCGTGCAGCAATAGATCAGTAGCTAGACCCAGGTTATCGGAAAGATTGAGCATTTCAGTATCGTTATCTACAAGGTGCAACGGTTTGAGCCTGCAGGGACGATTGTCGATGATCTCGGCGTCGACGTCGAATGCAGACAGTTGCCCGGTCGGTGCCCATTGCTGACGAGTGGCATGCCACGGGGGTCGCGGCGCCGATCGAATGCCGTCATCCGGCACGACGCGTAGCCATTTCCAGGCGAGAATACAAACCCACCACAAACCGTTGGAGAAACCGTGCGCATCGTTTGCTTGCACACTGCTGACAGCAACATCGCGTTGTTCGATGCCGCAGCCCGCGCCGCCGGACTCGAGGCGCTCGAATTAACGCACGTGGTCCGCGCCGACTTGCTCGCCGCCGCTGAGCAGGCCGGCGGCTTGACCGAGGCGATCGCATCGCAAACCCGCGAGGTGCTCCTCACGCTGAAGGACAACGCCCACGCCGTATTGCTCAACTGCTCGACGCTCGGGCCATCAGTGAACGACGCCCTAGCCGCACAAGCCGCGCCGGTACCCATTTTACGGGCCGACGCGGCGCTGGCTCAGCGCGCCGTGGAAAACGGCGGCAAGGTTGTCGTGCTATGCACCGTATCAACCACACTCGAACCCACCACCCGCGTGTTCGCTCAAGCCGCCGCCCACACCACCGCAGAAGTCGAGGTTCAGTTGGTAAGCGGCGCATGGGACCGTTTCAGAGCAGACGACACAGCAGGCTATCTATCCATGATCGCCACCGCTGCGGATGCAGCCTACGAAAACGGCGCGAACGTCGTAGCGTTCGCACAAACATCGATGGCCGGTGCGGCTTACCTGGTCAAAAGCGGAGCGAAGCCTTTCACCACACCAGCCATCGCCCTCGCCGCCGCAGTCCACGCGGCCACACTCGCAGCCTGAAGCGCGATGTTCGCCGAGTACCTCGTCAAATGGGACTTGCTGCCGGACGGCGAGCCGATTCGCACGCATAGCAGCCGGCTGCTGCCGGTGCGTCAGCATGGCGTCGCCGCGATGCTGAAAGTTGCGCAGGAACCCGAAGAGAAATTCGGCGCGCAGTTGATGGTGTGGTGGGACGGCGACGGCGCGGCCCGCGTGCTCGCCCACGATGCCGACGCCCTGCTGTTGGAGCGCGCCCAAAGCAATCACGCGTTAGCGGACCAGGCCCGTACGGGCGACGATGAGGCGGACGACCACGCCATCGACATCCTCTGTGCCGCCGCGGCACGACTCCACGCACCACGTAACAAACCGCTGCCCGACCTGATCGGCTTACCACGCTGGTTCGAGAGTCTCTGGCCCGCAGCGCAGCAATACGGCGGCTGGCTCTCCGACAGTGCCGCGACAGCGCAAGCCCTACTCGCCGCGCCGCAAGATTCGGTTGTGCTGCACGGCGACATTCATCACGGCAACGTCCTCGATTTCGGCGCGCGTGGCTGGCTGGCGATCGACCCGAAAGGTCTCTATGGCGAACGCGGCTTCGACTACGCGAATATCTTCTGTAATCCGGACGAGGAGTCCGCGCTAGTACCTGGACGGTTCGAGCGCCGCGTCGAACGCGTGGCGCACGTCGCCGGGCTCGACAGACACCGTCTGCTGCAATGGATTCTCGCCTGGTCGGGATTGTCAGCGGCGTGGATTCTCGAAACGGGCGAGACACCGGACATCGATATAGACATCGGCAGAAAAGCGGCGGAGGCGTTGAAGCGGAAGTGACTGCTTGGAGCTGAAGAGGAAACTGCCTTGGGCAGCAGCCCGCAAGCCGCCGCCCAAACCCTGCGTCAGTTAATGCGGAGCTTTGCCGTTAGGCAGAGCGTCCAGCGGTTTATGCTGATCTTCGCCGAGCCCCGGGAAGAACGCGTTCCATGCGGCGCGCACGCCCTGGGCCGCGGTGGCCTCCGCGCCAATCGATTCTGCCTCGCCGTCCGCAGCTTTCGAAGGGTCAGAGGAAAGGCCGCGCCAGTGCGTGAACACCAGCAGCGGTTTCTCGGTCCATACGCCGTCGCCATATTTCGCAAATGCCGTGTCGCCGCTCGTCAGCTGCACCTCGTACCAGCCTTCATGGACAGGCGTATGGGCAGCCAGCTCAAACCAGGCGGTCGGTTCGATTTCCTTCATGTCGTCTCCGGTCGGATAAATCGTCAAAGATAACCACAAGCAAGGCATTCTTCATGCCCGAGCGCGGTAGCGGCCCGGCAGGCGCGCGCCGCATGCCACGCGGTGCTGCAGGGCGGTGCGCTGGGCATGACCTGCGGGCGATTCGTCGACGTCGCGCACTTCGAATTCGCCGCGCATAGACGACACGATAGCGCGACATGGGCCGCGCGGACAGACGTAAAAAGTTACACGGCGCGCCGGGTTGTCGACCGGCTACCCGACTCGCCCGCCATCTCCCGCACCAGCGTGGCCAATACGCGAACAGCGAGCGCCAGTTGTTCGGCTGACGTGCTGCCGTAGCCGATCACCAGCCCGTTCGCCTCCTCGCGCTGCTGCAGTGCAAAACCCGACAACGGACGCGGATTGAGCCGCCTGGCAAGCGCGCGTTCTGCGAGGGTCCGATCGGAAATATGCGGCGGCAAGCGCAGCGTCAGATGCATGCCGCAATTGCCGCCCAGAATCTGCGACGGCGCGAAATGCATGGTGAGCGCATCGCGCAGCGCCTGCTGGCGCTCCCGATACAAACGTCGCATGCGGCCCAGATGCCGCCCGAATTCGCCGCTATCGATGAAATGCGCGAGCGCCAGTTGCTCCAGACGATGCCCGCCGCGCAACATCTCCTGCAATGCGACGGCCGTGTGCGCGGCGATCACGCGCGGCAACACCACGAAGCCGATGCGCAGCGCCGGAAACATCGTTTTGCTGAATGAGCCGACGTACAGAACCGGCGCGTCCTCGACCAGCCCTTGCATGCTGGCGATCGGCTCGCCGGTATGGCGGAATTCGCCGTCGTAGTCGTCCTCGATCAGCCACGCGCCGCAGCGGCGCGCCTGCGCGATCAGTTCAAGCCGGCGCGCCACCGACAACACCGCACCGGTCGGGTACTGATGCGCGGGCGACGTGTAGATCAGCTTGGGAGGATGCGTGCGCCACGCGTCGGGTGGCACCGCGATGCCTTCGGGATCGACCGGCATCGGCACCATGCTCAGATCACCGAGGTTGAAAGCAGCTTTGGCGCCGCGATAGCCAGGATCTTCAACCCACGCGACGTCGCCCGGATTGGTGAATAGCCGCACGCACAGGTTCAGCGCTTCCTGCGCGCCTTCGGTGATGACCACCTGCGAGCCCTCGCAGCGCACACCACGCGCCATCCGCAAATGCGCGGCGATCGCGTCGCGCAGCGCCGGTTCGCCCGCCGGGTCGCCGTAGCCGAGCGCGAGCGGCAACGCGCGCTCCATCGAACGTTCGAGCACGCGCCGCCAGGCGGCCAGTGGAAAGCGGTCCAGCGCGGGCGTGCCCGGTGTCAGCGGTAAGGTGTTGTCGGCATGGGTGCGCGTCGCCGAGAATTGCTCGACGCGCGCCGCGTAGGCGACCTCCGGCGCGGCCGACGATGTCCGTGTTTCACCGCGTGCCGACGGGCTGGAGAGCGGACTCACGCGCGTGCCCTTTTTGTCGGCCACCACATAGCCCACTGCGGCCAGATGCTCGTACGCGATCACCACCGTGTTGCGCGACACGCCCATTTCCGCTGCCAACAAGCGCGACGACGGCAGCAATGACCCAGCCGGCAAACGCCCCGTAAGGATCGCTTGCTGCAGACGTTCGATCAGTTGCTTTTGCAGCGGCACGGACTTTTCACCGCTGCCGGCGATGGTCGCGGCGGTCGGGTTGGCGAGCGGGCCAATGATTTCGATCATCCTGGCTGGACCTATCAAATGCTGTTCTGCTGGATCTTTTTAACATACCACGTTTGCCGTATCGTTCTCCATAAGCATCGACCATCCAACTATCGACAGGAGAGCAGACATGGAACCCAGACGTAATGCGTTCGAGCAGCCGATTGGCGTCCCCGTGCCGGATTGGAAAGGCGCCCAGGCGCCCGGCCGCGAGCCGCTGGTGGGCAGCTATTGCCGGATCGAACCGGTGGACGTCGAACGCCATGCGGCAGACCTGTACGAGGCCTACAGCTCGGCGCCCGATGGCCGCGACTGGACCTATCTGACGGTCGGTCCGTTCGAGAGCCTTGCCGCGTATCGCGAGCATCTGACGCGTATGGCCGCATCGCCTGATCCGCTGCACTACGCGGTGATCGATCTGGCCACCGGCAAGGCGGTCGGCACGCTCGCGCTGATGCGCATCGACCGCGCGAACGGCGTGATCGAAGTCGGGCACGTCACCTATTCGCCGCGCCTGAAGCGCACCCGCATCGCCACCGAAGCGATGTTCCTGCTGATGAACCATGTATTCGACGACCTCGGCTATCGCCGCTTCGAATGGAAGTGCGATTCGCTCAATGGACCATCGCGCACGGCGGCGTTGCGCTATGGCTTTACGTTCGAAGGAATCTTCCGGCAGGCGATCGTGTATCGCGAACGCAATCGCGATACAGCGTGGTTTTCGATCATCGACAGCGAATGGCCTGCGCTGCGTCCGAGCTATGCACGCTGGCTCGATGCAGGCAATTTCGATGCGCAGGGCAAGCAGGTTGAGCGGCTGGTGGACCTGATCGCGCGGCAGCGGGCGACGACGAGCGAAAGCGGTCAATAAGCCAGCGCCGTTGCGGTCTGGTTGCGAGCCGGCCAGAAGACCGGCTCGGGCCGGCTCGTCGATGCCGAGACTTCAGAGACTAAATAGACTTCAGTCGAGTGCCGCGCGACGACTCAGGCAACGCCTGCCGTTCGCCGCAGCAGGATGGTCGGGTTGCCTTTGTACGTCGTGCGGAGTTGCTCACGATAACCGCACTTGCGCGCCACGTTCAGCGAAGGCTGGTTTTCCGGCGCGATGATGCAGGCCGTCTCGCCGCCTGGCCAATTCGCATCGGCCCAACCGAGCGCAGCGCGCACGGCTTCGGTCGCGTAGCCGCGGTTGTGGACGGCAGGGTCCAACGCCCAACCGATTTCAGGTGTGTCCAGCAAGGAAGGCTCGATCTCACGGTGGTAATCGGCAAAGCCGACTTCGCCCAGGAACCGGCCGCTGTCCTTTTCCCGCACCACCCAATAGCCGTATCCCAGCATCGCCCAATGCCCGGCGTAGCGCAGCAGGCGCGCCCAGACTTCTTCGCGCGTAAACGGCTTGCCGCCGATGTAACGGATCACTTCGGGATCGGACCACATCGCATAACTCTCGAGGAAATCGTCGCGCGCGTGCGGACGCATGATCAGGCGGTCGGTGGTGAGGAGCGTGGGGCGATTGGACATAGGCGGGCGGGTGGTTGGCGTAGACGCTATGAGGTCGAGAAGCTTTGAAGAGTGCCTCGGATGATCGCAGATTTTTTGCGCGCCAGGTTCGCGGCCAAAATCCAGGCGGCGCTCTCACCCACTGCAAACGCTGGTAGGCGAAGGGGCTTCGCCCTACACTCCCTGGATAAGCATGTGCAGCCACGCCGATGCGATCAGCACGTCTCAGACCGGCGTGCGCGATTCGCCATCATTGCCACGTTCACTGCCGCTCCGTCCATGAAAGCCCGCTTGCGTTACCTCTCCGCGCTGGTCGTGAACGTCGCCTTTCCCTGGCTCGCCTACCGGCTTGCGTTCCCTCACTACGGCCAACTCGGCGCGCTGGTTGCATCGGCACTGCCCTTGATCGCGTGGATGAGCTGGGACCTTGTCCGCTATCGCCATTTCGACGCGCTCAGTGCAATCGTGCTGGCCGGCATCGTGCTGTCGCTGCTTGCAATGGCCGCCGGGGGTAGCGCGCACATGCGAGCGCTGGAAGATCCAATGGTCTCAGGGATGATCGGCGCGTCGTTCCTCGTCTCCCTGGCGTTGCCGCGGCCGCTCGTGTACTACCTCGGCCGTTCCACGATGGCACGCGAAGATCATCGCAGCGTCGAAAGCTACGAAAAACATTGGCGCGAACGCCCTACGCTCGTCGCCTATATCCGGTTGATGACGCTCGTATGGGGCCTGGGCATGACCGGCGAGAACCTCTTGCGCAGCCTGATCATCTGGCAGTGGCCGAACGATCCTCGCTCGGAGTTGGCCTCCGTCGTGCTGCGTTACGGCGTCTATGCCGGCTTAACGGCATGGACGTTCTGGTGCCGGCAACGCCTCAAGCAGGACGCCATGCGCTATCCAGCCGATCCGGCCGACCCTGCAAACGCCACGGACCGTCTGGCGAATTCATGAAGCCGCCCCTCACGCCATCTCGAGAAACCGCGCGAGACACGGATTGCGATTGGCCGGCGACCACGCCAGCACCTGCTCGATCAGCGGCGCATCGACCAACGGCCGGAACACCACGCCCGCAAGTTGCGCTTTGCGCATCGAGGCCGGCACCAGCGCCACTCCTACCCCTTCATCGACGAGACTGAGCACGGTCTGCTGCAACTGCACTTCGAAGCGGATATCCGCTTCGAAGCCGCCCGAACGGCAATGCTCGAGAATCGTCGTGTGCAAGCTCGGCGCGACTTCCTCGGACGCCAGCACGAATGGTTCGCCCGCCAGTTGCGCGATTTTCAAACGCCGCGCGCGTGCTCTCGGATGGCTGCGTGACAGCGCAACGCACAAAGGCTCGCGGAGGATCGTCAGGGTCGCGATACCCTTGTCGGGCACGCCTGGAAACATGATCGCGGCGTCGATCTGGCCGGCCAGCACTTGCGCGGCAAGATCGTTCGACACGACCTCGCGCAGGTTCAATGCAACCTCGGGAAACGCGGCGCCGAACGCGCGCGCATAGCCGGGCACAACGCTGTATGCAGCGCACATCGTGAAGCCGATGGCGAGCTTGCCGGCGTCGCCATGTGCCGCCGCCCGGGCATTGCTGACCGCTTGCTCCACCGACGCAAGGATCGCCTTCGCATCGGCGTAAAAGCGCTCGCCCGCCGCGGTCAGCGTGACGCTGCGCGGACTGCGCTCGAGCAGCGTCACGCCCAGGTTCGCCTCCAGTGCCGCCAGTTGCCGGCTCAACGGTGGTTGCGATAGATTCAGGCGCGCTGCCGCGCGGCCGAAATGCCGCGTCTCGGCGAGTGTCACGAAGTAGCGCAACGGCTTGATATCGATCACGACGCCCTCGTGCTGAATGACGATGCAGAAAAGGTATTGTTGATGGCAGAAAACAGTATTGGATTGTATCAACGCAAGCCACTACGCTGGCGCATCGCTCCCTGCGCCCACGCTTTCTATTCAATCGATGTTAGCTACTCTAGAGATTCTGCTTCCCGTGTTCGGCCTGATTTTCGCGGGCTTTGCATGCCGCCGGCGCGGCGTGCTCGGACCGAACTCCGCGTCCGAACTGAACCGCTTCGTCGTCTGGCTGGCGCTGCCGGCGCTGCTGTTCGACACGATGGCGCATGCCACATGGCAACAGCTTTATCAGCCTGCCTTCGTCGCGGCGTTCTCGATCGGGTGCCTCGGCGCATTTCTGCCGATTCTCGCCATGCGGATGATCGGCGGCCGGCATCTGGCCGACGCAAGCGTCGATGCGATTGCAGCGTCGTATCCGAACACCGGCTACATCGGCTTTCCGCTCGGCATGATCGCGTTCGGCTCAGCCAGCCTGACACCGACCACGATCGCCACGATCCTCGTCGCGTGCGTACTTTTTGCGCTTGCCATCGTGCTGATCGAAGTCGGACTGCAGACCGAACGCACGCCGCACAAATTGGGGTTGAAAGTGTTGGGCTCGCTGGCGCGTAATCCGTTGATCGTGTCGCCGATTGCGGGTGTGCTGTTCGCGAGCACCCATGTCGCGTTGCCGCAAAGCGCGGAGACGTTTCTGAAGCTGCTGAGCGGCGCCGCCAGTCCGTGCGCGCTGGTCAGCCTTGGCTTGTTCCTCGCGGAAAAGCGTCCGTCCGAGGCTGGTGCAGGCGGCATCTCGCTGCTGCTGACCGGCGTCAAGCTGGTGGGGCAGCCGGCGCTGACCTGGTGGCTCGCGGCGCGCGTGTTCGGGCTCTCGTCCACGCTGGTTGAGATGGCTGTTGTGCTGGCCGCGTTGCCCACCGGCACCGGCCCGTTCATGCTGGCCGAGTTCTACCGACGCGAGGCGCACATCACGTCACGCACGATTTTGCTATCGACGGTGGGGTCGGTGGTGACCCTTTCGTTATTGCTGCTGGTGATGGGGCATCGTACGTAAGCGGCGCGGGGAATATCCAGCATTCCGCGCCTCGCGCTATGCTTCGCACACGGACCACCAAGGTCCGCGCTCTCAATCCGCAAAGAGCAAAGAGCGAACAGCAAACAGCGAACCGAACCGCCGTGCCCAAAGCCCGCCCACCCGAACTTCACGACGACGCCGACGCCCGCTCCCTCGCGCGGCGCTATCCGCGTGGGCTGCGCATCGACCCGCATTCGCATACCTGGGCGCAGGTGCTCTATGCGGTATCGGGCGTGATGTGGGTGGAAGTCGGCCGCGAGGCGCTGGTGGTGCCGCCGCAGCGCGCGGTCTGGCTGCCGGCCGGCACCGTTCACTCCATCCACATGATGAGCGACGTGGAGATGCGCAATATCTATCTCCACGAGCGCAACGTCGGCCATCTGAGCCGGCACAGCGACGTGTTCGAGATCAACGGCCTGCTGCGCGAACTCATCACATCGATTGCGGAGCATGAGAGCTCGCACACTCGCGACGAAACCTATCTGGAAGCCGCCTATCGTCTCGCGATGCTGGAGTTGGGGCATGCCCCGCGCTCGTCGCTGCGCATCGCGCTGCCCGATGCGTCGGACCGACGACTCGATGCGTTGTGCCGCGCGGTGATCGACAACCCTTCGATCGCGATCAGCTTCGAACAGCATGCGGCCTCGGTCGGCGCTAGCGTGCGCACCCTGGCGCGCCTCTTCACACGTGAGTTGGGCGTGGGGTTTGCTGAATGGCGGCGTCAGGTGCAGTTGGCGGTGGCCGTGTCAGGTCTCGCCGAAGGACGCTCGGTCAGCAGCATCGCGCGCTCGCTGGGCTTCCAGCCGAGCAGCTTCAGCGACATGTTCCGGCGCGAGTTGGGCGCGCCGCCGACCGGCTTCGATCCAAGCGGCACGCTGAGCGAGGCGGCTTCTGAAGCTTCGCCGGAGCAGGGGCAAGACAAGCTGTCCACTGACGGGTGAGCCGTCCTCGCTGGCGGCTAAACGACTCCCAGCAGGGTCTGCGCATCGGCCCGCGGCACGCCTTGTCCGAAATTCGAAAGCTTTTGTTTCAACACCTCTTCACCGGCCATCTAGACTACGCTCATCGGCTGCACGACGCAGCACAAGACCCGACAGGAGTGACACGCAATGAAAGCGATTCAGTTCAAGACTTTTGGCAACCCCGAGGTGCTCGAATACGTCGATCTGCCGACGCCCCAAGCCGACGCGGACAGCGCCGTCGTGCAGGTCAAGGCGGCCTCGGTGAATCCGAGCGACGTCAAGAACGTGTCCGGCCATTTCGAACACACCGTCCTGCCGCGCACGCCCGGCCGCGACTTCAGCGGCGTCGTGACAGCCGGTCCCGCCGAATGGCTCGGCGCCGAAGTCTGGGGCACGGGCGGCGATATCGGCTTCACACGCGACGGCACCCACGCCGAGTTCATCAAGATTCCGCTCGCCGCGCTGTCGCGCAAGCCCACCACGCTCAGCCACACGGAGGCCGCCGCGATCGGCGTGAACTTCGTGGTCGCGTGGCTCGGCACGGTCGAGTACGCACACCTTCAAGCGGGCGAGACGATCGCCGTGATCGGCGCAGGTGGCGGCGTCGGCGGCGCGGTAGTGCAGATCGCGAAAGCGCGAGGCGCGCGCGTGATTGGAGTCGACCGTCACCCGCTTTCCGCCGACACCCCCGCAGGCCGATTGATCGACGACTACGTTCCGTTCGACGAAAACGCAACCGCGGCTATCAAAGCGCTGACCGGCGGCGCCGGCGCGGACGTGGTGTACGACACGGTCGGCGGCGTCGCCTTCGAGACCGCACTGAGTCTCGTCAAGCGCCGCGGCCGGGTGCTGGAAATCAGCGCCACGGGCAAACGTCGCGTGGAATTCGACCTGATCGATTTCTATCACAACGAGACGCAACTGCTCGGCGTGGACAGCGCCAAGCTAGGCGTCGCCGAATCGGCGCCGTTGATGACGGCGTTGGTGGAAGGCTTCGAAAGCGGCAAGCTGCAAGGGCCGGCCATCTCGCAGGAATTCCCGCTCGAACGGGCACGCGAAGCCTACGAGTCGGTGGCTGCCGGCACGCGCGGCCGGGTCGTCATCACGATGTAATTGCCGACATGACCGGCGGGCGTGGCTGCCCGCATTTCAGATGGGTATGAACAACATGAAAGCGTATTTGGTCTCGCTCGTGGCCGGCGTCGTGGTCGGTTTGATCTACAGCGTGATGCAGGTGAAGTCGCCCGCGCCGCCGACCATCGCCCTGGTCGGGTTGCTCGGCATGCTGGCCGGCGAGCACGCGATCCCGTTAGTGCGGACGTGGCTGTCCGTCGGTATTCACTGACGCCCTCCCACCGACGTCCTTCCCGCTAACGTCTGTCATCGATATCTCTTCGCACCGATAGCTTTTCCGTCACCGGGCGCCACACGCTAAGATGGAGCCCGCCGGGCTGGCGAACCGCGCTTGCCGCATCGCCCGCGCAGGTGCCACCGACATGCGCGCCGCCCGGAGACCACAAGAAAAGCCTGGCTCGGAGAATCAGATGTCTGAAGAATATGAAGTGCATGGTCCGCACGACCATGCGGTTGAACACGCTGGCCACCATGACTCGGACCCGTTTGCGAGCCGCATGGCCGTGATGACGGCGATCCTCGCGACGATCGGCGCACTGTGTGCCTACCAGAGCGGCAACAGCGAAAATCTGGCGCTGTACTACAAGAACGAAGCCGCCATTAAAAAGACCGAAGCGTCGAATCAATGGAACTACTACCAGGCCAAGGGCGAGAAAGAGAATCTCGCTGAACTCGGTGCGGCGCTGTCGCTCGGCAATGCCGATGCGCACGCGAAGTTCGCCGCCGACGTCGACAAGTACAAGCAGCAGAAAGAGCCGATCCGCGCGAAGGCTGAAGCGATCGAAAAGGAAGTCGTGGACAACGACGCCAAAAGCGAAGCGCTGCTGCATGGCCATCATCGCTGGGCGCAGGCGACGACCTTGATTCAGGTGGCCATCGCCCTCTGCGCGATCACGTTGCTGACTCGCAAGAAATGGCTGCGCAATCTGTCGTTCGGGATTGCGGCTGCGGGTGTGATCACTGCCGCTGTGGCGTTCTTTTCGGCGTGATTGCACGAACGACGTTTGCCGCGATGCTCGGCATGGCGTGCGTCAGTTGATCCGGTAAGTTACTTACGTACGGTTCAATGCGCGCGGCCGCGCGCAGCACGCTCGAGCAACAACTCGCGCTCACGCGCATTGCGCGTCATGCCGGCAGCGCGCTCGAATTCGGCGCACGCCTCTTCCACCCGGCCGAGTTTTTCTAACAAATCGCCGCGCACGCTCGGCAACCAGTGATAGTTCGCGAGCGCCGGATCGGCGGCGAGCGCGTCGACGATTTCCAGACCGGCAGCCGGCCCGAACGCCATGCCGACTGCCACCGCCCGATTCAACTCCACCACCGGTGAAGGTGTCACCTGCGCCAGCGCGTCGTACAACGCGACAATCTGCGCCCAGTCAGTCTCCTCGGCACGGCGTGCACGCGCATGGCACGCGGCCAGCGCCGCCTGCAACGCATAGGGGCCGCTCGCGCCGCCCAACGCGTGCGCGGTGCCGAGCGCTGCCAGCCCACGGCGGATCAGCAGCGGGTCCCAGCGGCTGCGGTCCTGGTCGAGCAGTAGCACCGGCCGCCCCTCGGCATCAGTGCGCGCATGCGTACGCGACGCCTGGATTTCCATCAACGCGACGAGGCCATGCACTTCGCTTTCGTCGGGCACGAGTCCGCTCAGCACACGCCCCAGCCGCAACGCTTCCGCGCACAACGCCGGACGCATCCAGTCGTCGCCGGTTGTGGCCGAATAGCCTTCGTTGAAAATCAGATAGATCACCTGCAGCACCGACGCGAGCCGCGGCGCACGCGCATCCGCCTGCGGCACCTCGAACGGCACCTTGGCCGCAGACAACGTGCGTTTGGCCCGCACGATGCGCTGCGCGATGGTCGGCTCAGGCACGAGAAACGCGCGGGCGATTTCGTCTGTGGTGAGGCCGCCGAGCAGGCGCAACGTCAGCGCGACACGAGCGTCCGTGGACAACACCGGGTGGCACGCCGTGAACACCAGGCGCAGCAGGTCGTCGCCGATATCGTCGGCGCGTGCAGCATCGAGGGTATCGACGAAATCCGGCACGAGGTGCGCCTCCATTGCGTCGAGATCGTGGCCCAACTCCTCACGCTTGCGAGCATGCAGCGCTTCCTGGCGCAAGCGGTCGAGAGCACGGTTCTTCGCGGTCGCCATCAGCCACGCTCCCGGGTTGTCGGGCACGCCCGCGTCAGGCCAATGTTCGAGCGCCGCCACCAGCGCGTCCTGCGCCAGCTCCTCGGCGAGCCCCACGTCGCGCACGATCCGCGCGACGTGGGCGATGACCTTGGCGGATTCGATCCGCCAGACTGCCTCGATGGCACGATGGGTGGCCGGTTTTGTCACGGGATCAGCCCGCTGCCTTGGCGTTCGGATCCATGTAGATCAGCTCCCAGATGTGTCCGTCGATATCTTCGAAGCCGTGCCCGTACATGAAACCGTAGTCCTGCGGCGCGCGCGGCACCGTGCCGCCGGCGGCGAGCGCCTTCGCGACCAGCGCATCCACCTCACCCCGGCTCTCGCACGAGAGACCCACCAACGCCTCCGTGCTTTCCTTCGGATTGCAAAGCGACTTGCGCGTGAAGGATTTGAACAGGTCCTTGACTAGCAGCATCGCGTAGAGGTTTTCGCCGAGAATCAGACACGCGGCCTGCTCGTTGGTGAATTGCGCCTCGAAGCTGAAACCTATCGCGCTGAAAAATGCCTTCGACCGGTCGAGATTGTCGACCGCGAGATTGACGTAGATCTGCTTATGCATGATGAAATCCAGTGATCGGGTTGTGGGCTCGCCGGGGCGTCGCAGTGCACCGCACTGCGCCACGCATGCAGCGATCCCGCGCACTCAACTCGCCTCGGCCAGCGTTTTCAGATTGCTCAGGCCATCTTCGAAATCCTTGCCGACCATGCGGTCCATGCTGACGAACACCTGCATCAGCTTCGACAGAAACGGCGCTGGCCCATACATCGCCCAAGTGACCTGAGTCGCGCCGGCCTCCGGCTTCAACGTGAAATCGGCCATGTTATGGGCTTCGAACGGCTTGATAAAATCGAGGTTCATCGTCACGTTCGCCGGCGCCGCCGTGTCGACGATCTCCATCTGCCCCACGCCGACCTTTTCGCCTTGCCACGCATAGCGCGCACCCTTGCCGCTCGGCGTGCCGCTGTAAGTGCCCTGCGCCGCGGGATCTTTGCGCAGGAACGGATTCCAGCGATTGAATTGATGCAGGTCGTCGATCAACCCGTAGACCCGCTCGGGCGGCGCCTCGATGCGCACGCTGCGTTCGATGCGAAAGTTGTCGGGCCGCGTCGCCGCGTAGATGAGCAGCAGACCCACCGCCGCAACGACGGTGATCAGAATAACTTTGAGCATGATGAATCCTCTCGATGTGGCCGGATCGGCGCCTCGTCTGGCGGTCGGATCGGCGTCGCGATTAATGTTTGGCTGCGTCCAGCTTGCGGAAGCGGTCCACTTCCGGGCTCGGCTCGAAGTCCTCGAGTTCATACAGTTGCCGCACTTCGATTTCGCCTTCGGCATCCTCGCCGAACGGCGCCGGGAAGCGCCGCGCCCATTCCATGGCTTCTTCGCGGGAGCGAACCTGAATCAGCGTGTAGCCGGCGATCAGTTCTTTGGTTTCCGCGAACGGGCCGTCGATCAGCGTGCGCTTGCCCCCGCTGTAGTGGATGCGCCAGCCTTTTGAACTCGGTTTCAGGCCGGTTGCGTCGAGGAGCACACCGGCCTTGGCCAGTTCTTCATGGTAGGCGCCCATCGCCGCCATCAGGGCTTCGTCCGGCTGGCCGCCGGCTTCGCTGAGGGCCGTCGCCTTCACTATGATCATGAATCGCATCGCAATCGCTCCTGGGGTGGTGTGTGGTTAGTGGAGAGCCGTTATCTGTTTGCTGGCCCCTTACTCACACGACGAGCGATGCGCGGCCGGATCGACACGTTTGTCGTTAGCCTAGGGAAAACCCCAAGAAAATAGCCGCAAATGGGCAAACCCGCTTATAGGAAGCAAGGACCAAGCTTGCGGACTTCGACAGTGCACCACGAGGCCGCCGGGCAGGCTTGCGCGATCGCCACCGCTTCTTCGCGGGTTTCAACATCGAGCAGGTAGAAGCCGCCGACCATTTCCTTGGCTTCGGCGAAGGGACCATCGAGCAGCTTCGCTTGACCATCGCGCACCTGCACGCGCACGGCGTCATTCGTGGAAGTCAGTGCTTCGGCTGCGACCAGCTTGCCGCGCTCTTTGAGGCCGGTTGCGAAACGCACCATCTGGTCATAAACCTCGCGCCCCGCCTGCTCACCGCGTTCGACGCGTTGATTCGGGGGTTCGACGATAAGCAGCATGTAAGACATGGCGTCTCCGATTGATCGCGCCGCGGACGTGAACACCAGTGAACAGCAGCGAGGCGTACCACGGCAAGAGCGCGCTTACAGTTGGGTTGCGAAAGGCAGTCTAGCAAGCGCGGATGACTCCAGCAAACCCGTTTCACCGCTCGGGCACCCGCGGACCGTAAGCCCTACGGACACTCGTAATACAGATGCGGCACGTGGATTGCTGTTTCGGTTGTATCGATACACATCCGAGGTGACATCATGCGAAATCGATCTGGCTTGGGCGTCATTGCAATGGTATTGGCGCTACTGACATTGATGGCAGGCTGCACCCTTGGCGGCGCGGCGGCGGGCGGCGTTATCGGCAACGAGGCGACCGATCACAGCGCGGTCGGCACAGTCGGCGGCGCAGTGGCCGGCGGGATTATCGGGCACGAGTTGGGCAAGTAATTGCGCCTGAACTGTCTGAAGCAATTCGATCAGAGAATATGACGGGTTCCCAAACGCGACTACCCTTCATATTCTCCTATTCAGTCGCTCTCCCACGCGACACAACAACGCCACTTTGAAGTATTCTCCCAACGCTTAAGCGCGCGTCGTGAACGCATTGTGTGTAGATTAAAAGCAGCAAATAATCTGCTTTCAATCCGATAAACCGACGCCGCAAATGCAATCGAATTTATCGGCATAATCTGCCGGCATAACAAACGAATCATATAAACAGGGCATCGGGGAAATTCATGCATCGATCGTTAGTGCGTAGCGGCGTCGCGGCCGCAGTGGCCTTTGCGTTGTTCCAACTCGGCGGTTGCGGCGGCGGCGGTTCCAGCTCAGCGTCGTCGAGCACGCCGACGGTCACGGCCACCTCGGTGAACGGCACGGTCGCCACCGGCAGCGCCGTAGTCGGCGCAACCGTCACGCTGACCGATGCGACCGGCGCTCAGGCCACGGCAACCACCAACACCCAGGGCGCGTACACGATCTCGGTGAAGGGTATGACCGCGCCGTTCCTGATCGTCGCCACCGACGCCACCGGCATCTCCGCCCCGCTCGTCTCCGTGCTCGCCAAATTGCCCAATGGCACGGCGCCGGCTGTCGCCAACGTCACCACGCTGACCACGGCGATTGCCGCCATGCTGACCGCTTCGGGCAACCCGCTCGACCTCGCGTCCACCACGGCACTCGCCAAGGTGACGCTGCCGTCCGTGCAGATCGCCACCATCACGCTCGACACGATGCTGACGAAAATCCTCACGCAGAACGGCATCCTGACGGCGGGCTTCGATCCCATCGGTACGGCCTTTACGCCGAACCACACCGGCGCCGATGCGGTGATCGACACGGTCTCGGTCGTGTCGGCCGCCAACGGCGGCCTGTTGCTGCTGTCGAATGCGGCGCCGGGTACGACCATCGCGCTGAACAACCAGACTGCCCAATCGATCGCGCTGGCAGCGCCGCCCGCGGCGGCCAACTATCTGGAGCCGCTGGCGTCTCTGCTGACTGCCTGCGCGGCAACCGGCGCGCTCAACACGTCATGCTCGCCGGCCATCGACTCCGCCTACCTCGAAAGCGGCTCGACCGATCTGGCCGTCGCCCACGGTCTGACGGAAGCGGCCTTGACGGGTGCGGTGTTCGGTTCACCGAAGACGCTCGCCTTCTTCACAAGTAACGGCAAGCAGCTCGCGCTCGTGCAGTTGCCGGTCACGCTGGCGAGCGGCACGACAGGCGTGCTTTACACCATCGCGCAACAGCTCTCCACGCCCGTCACGCTCGCCAGCGGCACGCAACTCGGCTGGGATCTGATCGGCAATCAGTCGCAATTCGCTGTGTCGATCATGTCGCAAATCCAGCGTCGCACCTTCCTCGATTCGAAGCTGAATGATGTGAACCGGTATGAGTCGGGTCTCACGATTGCGATTCCGACCGCGTCGAATCCGACGGTGTATTCGGCTTCCGTTACAGGACCTGGCCTCGCTGCGCCGGTCTGGCTGATGCAGCGTAATGCGGTCGGCAGCAGCACGCTGGGGCTGTCGGAGCTGAAGTTGAGCGCGGCACCGGTTTCGCCCGCTACCACCAGCAGCAATACGTCACTGTATCGCTGGTCATGGCAATCGCTGTCGTCGTCCGCGAACTTCACGCCGGCGGCTTCGAGCGGCTACTACTCAGCGCAATCGATCGACGCGAGCGCCGTGCCGCTCTACTCGACCTACACCGTGACGTTCTACGACGCGAACGGCGCGCAGCTCGGCCAGTCGTCGATCATCAATCCGGGCAGCCCGCTAAGCGCGGCGGCGGGTAGCGCGGTTGCGTGGCCGACGCTACTGGCGGACTTCGCGACCCAGTTCCTCACGCCAGCCGGGTCGCTAGCCGGCGTGCAGTACGCGATGAGCGTGACGTGGTCGAGCCTCATCAACGGACAGAATCTCGCGTATCCGGTGACGTCAGTGCAGATTCAGGCTTACCCTGGAACGGCCAGCGGTTCGACGACGGAAGTGGACGGCTTCTCGGTTGGCGCGCCGAACAACACCACGTTTGGTCAGTATCAAACGACGGTCTCCGCGGGGGTTAATTCTCTGGGCGTGCAGACTTGCACAAATTGCCCGTTCCCGGCGTTGACGTCGGGTGGTTCACGGCTCGTGCAGTTGAGTGGTGGGCAGAATGGCACTCAGTACTTCGATATTACGAAGTACAACGATTAGAGCAGGACAAACAAGAAACGCGGGCCCATCGCAGCGGCTTTCTTCATGTAGCCGGCAAAAGTGATCGGGCCTGCTCGAGAAGCGCGTGGGACGCAGCAAATTCGTTGCGTCCCGCCATCGTCAGTGCCGCGTGGCCGGTGCTCGCGAACAGTTCGTCGTTGGACGTTACGACTGCATTCGAACCGGAACCGGGCTGGTCGTATCGGCGAAAGAACGCGAGCATCTGGAACGCGTCGAGTCGCCAGTCCTCTGGACCGGCCTTGGCCAGAAGCTCAGCGGCGGCTGCCAGTTGCCGCGTGACGGCGAGGAATTCAGAGCGTTCCATGACATCTGTCTCCTTGAGGGCGCCGTCACCGGGCGTGCTGAGAGTTTAGCCCCATGCCGTGACGAGCAATGACCAGGGTGCGCCTTCCGGTCGTGATGACCCGCTTCGGATAGAACGAGCAGACGCAAGGCCGGCTTCTGCGCACCGCCGCGCATGCGTATCAGCATGTAGGGCGTCTTGTGTCGAAACGAAAAAAACGCCCCATGCAGGGCGTTTTTTGTTTGAGCGTTAGCTTGCGGCGAAGCGCGACGGTGCTTAGACGGTCGCTTCGACAATCGCTTGCGTATGGGCCGATCTCATCAGCCCCTCGATCATCTTCGCTTCCGCGTTCGCGATCTCGCTCAACGATGCGATCGCCAGTTGCCCATCCAGAATCGCCAGCGCGGTGCAAAGACGGGCGTATTCGCTGTCTTCGAGGACCCAGGCGCCGTCGTGATGCTCACGCGCATCGAGCTGCACCATCGCAGCATGCGCGCTTTCGATATCGGCAATCACGTCTTCGCCGAGGCCAAGACGCGCCAATTCTTGCGACACCAGCAGATGCCGGCTCAAGGTCAGATGTAAATCCCGCGTGCCTCGACCGCGCCGGAATGCATCGAGGGCGGTGTAGCACTGCAGGAGCATCGCCTCGGTGACCGGCTCGTGGGCGGTGCGGCTATAGGTCAGCGCGCGCAGCAGCGGGGACATGGCCGGCTGGGTGTGCTTGCGGACTCGCGATTTACTGGACATATCGATTCAACCTCCTTCGCTAACTCTCGGCTTTGCCACCGAATGCTGTGCTCTCCGGTGGCAAACGCCGCCGATGCGCCGGCGGCTTGACAGGCCCTTAATGTGAGTCTGTGATGCCATCATGGCAAGCAACTATTAAGACAGACTTAAACAACTCAAAGTCTCGAATGTGCGCGGCGTCTCGCCACGCGCGAGCAGATTTTCCGCTAGGGCTGGCCGGAAATGCAACGCTGGCATATAGGTTCGGATCGAATAAATACAAGTCACATCGGACACGCCGACGAAAAAAAACCCTGTTCCCGCGAGGGAACAGGGCCTGACAGGATGGAAGAGTCGTACAGGCGCGTGGATGCTTGCCGACTTTTATAACCATCACAAACTACCAAAGCTGTTGCTACCAGAACTGCTACTGCGTTATTGCGGTACTGCTTTACTGCGGTACTGTATTGCTTTGCTGCGGTATTGCTTTACGGCGGTATTGCTTTACGGCGGTATTGCGGTAATGCGTTGCAGCTCGGTCCCTCGCCATCAACATCGCCTCGCTGCAACCCCCTGCTGATTCGTGCGCGTGACTGCTGCGATTGCGCACTATTTGCATTGCTTCGACTTCCTACTGCTTTACTGCCCTGCCACGTCGGTCAAACGCGGCAAACTGCCATCAACGGTACGGTTCAAAACAACGCGGGGGAAGACCGCGTCGATGGGCTCGGTGACTTGTCGCTCCATGGAAAACAGTTTATGTGAACACACGAAAATGCAATTGCGCGAAACGAGGGGAATTGGCAGGCCAGTTTGCCGAATCGCCGCGGGGTGGTGGTTTCTTCGGACTTGGGCCGTGAGATTAAGCGCCCGAAACACAAGCGCGTGGCCTGTACGAGCGCCTGGGCTTCGAAATCGTCGCCGAAGAGGAAATAGAGTTTCTGATGCGGCGCGCGCCGCACGCGTCAGCGCAATTTCGAGCAGAATGACCGTCTGACAAAGACGGAACGGAACCCGCTATGACCTTTCGCGACACCTCGGCCATCGAGAGCTGGCACGCCCACGTTTACTTCGATTCAGGCAGCCGCGACGCCGCGTGGACCTTCCGCGAGCAAATTGAAGCGCACTGGAACGGCAAGCTGCAAATGGGCCGCTTTCACGAACGGCCGGTCGGGCCGCACCCGATGTGGTCGTACCAACTCGCATTCGCGCAGGAACAGTTCGCCGAACTCGTCGGCTGGCTCACGCTGAATCACGGCGCACTCGATATTTTTCTGCACCCGAATACCGGCGACGCCTTGCGCGACCACCGCGACGCGGCGCTTTGGATCGGCCGTTCGCATGAGCTCGTACTGAGCGCTTTGAACTAGGTGCCAAGGCGCGCGTAGCGGCCCAAAGGCGCTAGCTAGCCCGGTCACATATTCGAGTAAGAGTTGCACCAGCCACGCGCGGCGACCTGCTTGTCGCCGAACAGCGTGCAGCCACCGTAGGCGTCGGTAGGCTTACCCTGGAATAGCGAGCAGTTGGCGCAGGTTTGTCCAGCGGCGTAGCTGGGGAACTTCGCCTTGTCGACCTTTGCCGCGTCCTCTTTATAGCCGACGGCCTGCGCCTTCGGATCGGCTTCGCTCAGTGCGTTCGCGGTATCGGCGAACGCGACGCGGGACAGCATGAGCGATGAGCTCACGCCCACACTCAGCATCAAAAAATGGCGGCGTGAGGTTTTCATCATGGTCCGAGGGGAAGATTGGAAAGTGGGGATGCCCGTGGATCGGGTTCAATCGAGAAATCGCGTGAACCGTTCAACCGGTTCGCGATCGGTGCGTAGCGTATTGACCAGCGCGTTTTCGTCGGCGAAACCGAGCGACATGCCGCACACCAGTTGCTCTTCGGCCAGCAGGCCGAGATGCTCGGCAATCAGCCGGTGAAACTGCGTAAAGGCCGCCTGCGGACAGGTATCGAGGCCGCGCCCGCGCGCCGCCGTCATGATCGCTTGCAGGAACATGCCGTAGTCGAGCCAGCTGCCGAGCTCCATCACCCGCTCGATCGTGAAGAACAGGCCAACCGGCGCGCCGAAGAATCGGAAGTTCTGCGCATGCTGTTTATGCATGCGCGCCTTGTCGCCCTTGTCGATGCCTAGCAAGCCGTACAGATCCCAGCCGATCTTGCGGCGGCGGTCGATATACGGCGACACCCATTGGTGCGGATAGTAGCGATACTCTTCCTGATACAAAGCATCGCGCTGAGGGTCGTCATAGGCGGCGACCAGAGCCTGCGACAGGCGCGCGAGCGACTCGCCCGTCACCACATAGACTTTCCACGGCTGAGTATTGGTGCCCGAGGGAGCGCGGCTGGCCGCTTCGAGAATCGCCTCGATATCGGCGCGCGCAACCGGCGTGGGCAGAAAGGCGCGGATCGACCGCCGCGATATCAACGCGGCGTCGACCTGATTGGGGGACGTGGTCATCGGCAGAAATCCGGCAAGGCCAACGGTTTTTGGCGGTCTGCGACGATTCTAGCGCGAGCGCCCACTTTTCCGCTGGCGGGCGTGCAGGGTTCCGGGCGTGCGCGCCAACCGCTGCGGCGCAGCCCTCAGGGTCTACTAGAGCAGCCCCATACACACGGCAGCAACGATCGACCCGATCACCAACACCGCGCCGACGGTTTTGCGGTTGTTCAACTCCGTCCAAAGCAGCACGCCGGTGAGCGACAGCAGAATAATGCTGCCCGCCAGCGTATCGATCAGCAGCACCCAGCCGACGCTCAAACCGACGCCCTTGTGCAGATTCGTGAGCGTCGCGAGAAACGAGTTTTCACTGCGCTTGACCGTTACATAGCCATTGCCGACCCAATACTCCGCGGCGGTGTTCTCATGCGGCGACGAAAAAGTGAGCTGCCAGTGCTCGGGCTGGAGCACGCTGCGCTCGCCCCACGCAACCGGATGCGCGGGTTCTTTCTGCGCGCGTCCCGGGGTACCGGTCAGTTTCAGTTCCTGCTTGAGCCACTTGCCGAGTTCGCGTGGCGTTTCCGGCGCCGGTTGCGGCAACGGCACCTGCACGACCGACACCTGCGGCTCACCGGTCGACACCTTGAGCGGCCCGCCACGATGATTCAACAGAAAACCCGTAGTGCCGAACAGCAAACCCAGCGCGGCGCCCCACAAACCGATCCAGCCATGCACTTTGCGCAGCCATTTGACGAAGGTAGCGCGGCGCGAGCGCTGCTGCCGTGCTTTCAGTTCGTCGCGGTCGAGCCGCTGCGGTGCGACCGCCTCGGCGTCGATGGCCCCAGCCGGTCGGAATTCAATAGCCTCGGGTACGCTCACGTTTCACTCCAGGTGCGCAACAGGTTGTGATAGCAACCGACAAGGCTGCGGCGCGCGGCATCGTCGGCATGCGTGGCGTTCAGACGTTGAATCGCCGTGTCCATATCGAATAGCAAAGCGCGCTGCGTGTCGCTGCGCACGAGGCTTTGCACCCAGAAGAAGCTGGCGAGGCGCGCACCGCGCGTGACCGGCGTGACCTGATGCAAACTGGTGGCGGGATAAACGATCATGTCGCCCGCCGGCAGCTTGACCTGTTGCACGCCGTAGGTGTCTTCGACAACGAGTTCACCACCGTCGTATTCGCCGGGTTCGGAGAGGAACAGCGTTACCGACACGTCCGTGCGCAGCTTCACGCCATTGGGCAGCACCCGCACCGCGCCGTCCACGTGGCTGCCGAATTCCATGCCGCCTTCGTAGCGATTGAAGAGCGGCGGATACACCTGATTCGGCAACGCCGCACTGATGAAGAGCGGGTTGCGTTCGATCGACGCGAGAATCACATCGCCGAGTTCACGCGCGACCAGTGAATGCTCGGCGATCTGCTGGTTGCGTTTGACCGGCGCGCCCTGATAACCGGCGGTGGCGCGGCCATCGACCCATGCGTCGCCGGCGCTGTCGAGCCGCTCGCGCACAAAGCGCAATTGCTCGGCGTTCAGTACATTCGGAATGTGCAGCAGCATCTTGAGTTTCCTTGGCCTCGTTACGTCGGCCTGCCGTTTGCGAGAACGGCAAGCCTACCGTATCGACGAGACATGCTTCAGAACCGGTAGTCGAACGTTGCCAGCAGCGTGCGTCCGATACCCGGCACCGAACGGCCGCCATCCGACTGGATGAGCGCGTCGTAGTACATCTTGTTGGTCAGGTTCAGCAGATTCAACCGGACGTCGTATTTCTTCGCGTGATAGGCGGCGGTCGCATCCCAGCGTGTGTAACCCGGCACCTGCACGTAGTTTGTGTTCGACGCATAGCGCGGCGACATGTAAGTCGGGCCGCCGCCGATTTCCCAATGCGGCGTGATCGCGTAGGTGGTCCAGAACGTCAGCGTATTACGCGGCGTGTTGGCCGGTGTGTGCCCCTGGGTGCCGTCGAGCGCCTTCAGGACAATGGCGTCCATGTACGTGTAGCCACCGAACACTTGCCACTTGTCGGTAATGTGGCCCGTCACGCCGGCCTGGAAACCGTCGACGCGAATGTCGCCGTCGAGTTCGTATTCGGTCGGCGAGACTTGAGTGCGGGCGTTGGTCATTTCCTCGCGGAAGAACGCGGAGTTCACCGAAATATTGCCGCCCAGCAGATCCCACTTGCCGCCGATTTCATACGACCGGGTGGATTCCGGCGCAAGGTTCTGCGTCAGGTTGGTGACCGTTAGCGCCTCGAGCGACGGATCGAACGACGTGCCGTACGACACGTAGTACGACTGCCAGTCGGTCGGCTGATAAATCACGCCGGCGCGAACGCTGGTGAAGAAGTTGGTTTGCGTCGCGTAACCCGGCAGGCTGACCGTGTTGTGGATCTGCGCCTGGAAGCGATCCCAACGCAAACCGCCGATCACCTTCCAGTGCTGGCCGATCGACACGGTGTCGTTCACGTAAGCGCCAATTTCGTTCGAGCCGGAGTCGGCGCGGTTGCCGACCGTGGTGGTCACACCGGCAGGCGAAGACAGATACGCCGGGTTCACCATCGAAACAACCGGCAAGTTGTTGCGCGTGTAAGCCTGATTCGAATAGCTGTCGTGACCCAGGTCGACCCCGGCGATCAACTCGTGCTTGAGCGGCCCGGTGTCGAATTTGTATTGAAGCGAGGTGTCGTTGTACAGCGAGTGGTTTTCGATCACACGGTCGTGGCTTTGCAACTTGATGAACAGTTGCGAAGGCGACAGCGTCGTGAAATTGCCATTGGTCAGCGCCGTACTGGTGGCGAGCGGCCCCGTCAACACCGCTTGCGGCGCGGTTTCGCGCGCGTCGGTCATCGAGTGCGAGAACTGCGTCTGGTTGGTCAGCGTGAGCTGGTCCGAGAACTTGTGTTTGATCGCGGCGGTGAACGTCTGCACGTCCTGAATCGTGCGGTCGGTGGTTAAGCCATAAAACGTGTTCTTCGGCACCGGCGACGGGCGGCCGTTCAACGCCTGCACGCCGTAGTCAGGCATGTCGTAGTTGTGCTGGATCAGCGCGGAGATCGTGACTTCAGTCGGCGTGCCAATGCCGAAGCGCACTTCCGGCGCGATACCGTAGTCCTTGTTCTTCATCTCGTCACGCGTCGAACCGAGGCTTTGGCCGAATGCGTTCAGGCGAATCGCGGAGGTGTCCGTCAGCTTATGGTTGACGTCGACGGTGCTGCGATAGCGGTCGTCGGTGCCGATCATTCCCGTGACTTCCGCCGAGTCCTTCAGGTTCGCCTTCTTGCTGACCTGGTTGATCACGCCGCCCGTCGAGCCACGGCCGAACAACATCGACGACGGACCGTACAGCACTTCGAGTTCTTCGAGGTCGAAGGTGTCGCGATAGTACTGATTGCGATCGCGGAAGCCGTCCAGATAGATGTCGTTCTGCGCGGTGAAACCGCGCAAGTTGATGTTGTTGCCGATCTGACCGCCTTCGGCGCCGCCGATCGTCACGCCCGGCGCATTGCGCAGCGCGTCCTGGAACGACGTGGCGCCTTGCGAGGCGAGCACCGCCTTGTTGATCACGGTCACCGTCTGCGGAATGTCGCGCAATGCGGTGGGCGTCTTGGCGCCGACCGTCGAGCGTTCTGCCTGGAAGTCCTGTTGTTCAGCTTGCGCCGCGACGCCGATGGTCGGCAAGGTCGCGTTGTCGGCCGCTGCGGGCGACTGCGCGTTTTGCGCCGACGGCTGCGACGCAGCTTGCGGAGCGGTCTGCGCGACGGCGGGCGTCGCAAATGGAACGGCAAAAGCTAGCGCTAACGCAGTCGCAAGCGGCGTGTGAGTGAACATGGGAAATCCCGTCGGAAGTGCGCTTGCCCGATTCGCATGCTCGACATGGAATCAATGACAAAACCGCAATTGGCTGGCTGCCGGTCTCCTGCTTGGAGCAAGAACGACGGGATGGCTGGCTAGTGGTTAAATGAGAATCGATATCATTCCATATGCATAAGAACGCATCAATCGCGGCGATCCTTACCTGCTGTAATGGAATTGTTTCGAATTTTTACGATCGTATGGAAAACGTAATTTTCTAAACGTCGCAGTCAGCTGAAAATTACTTATTTGTAATGTTAAGAAGCCCGACAGGTGGCACTTTCTAATATTTATTAGACGAATATGCCGACTTGTTTATATCCTCGAAAAACACGTCAACTTCTCTCAACGCTCAGCAGCGCTGATCTGAGTGACCCGGGTGATGTAGCGCGGCAACGAAAGCTCGCGTCACCTTCGCAAATCAGTCGACCAGCACGGAAAGCTTTCTAAATGCTAACGGCGCACCGCGCTTGTGGGTGCCCGCGGCCGAACGCGAAATCGCCACACCGTTTATCCTTTTTACAACACCGCATACCGCAACTGTCCCGTCCATCTTCGGAGTTGACCATGCAATACCGCAAATTCGGCCGCACTGGCCTGACCGTTTCGCGCCTGTGTCTCGGCACGATGACCTTTGGCCTGCAGACTGAAGAAGATGTTTCGCGGCGGATTCTCGACACGGCAGCGGACGCCGGCGTGAACTTCATCGATACCGCCAACGTTTATCCGCTCGGCGGCGGCGAAAGCATTGCCGGACGCACAGAGGAGATCGTCGGACGGTGGTTGAAGGGCAAACGCGACCGCTTCATTCTGGCGACGAAGGCGGTCGGCAAGATGGGGCCGTCAGCGTGGGATCAAGGTGCGTCGCGCAAACATCTGCTGGATGCGATTGACGCATCGTTGCGGCGGCTCGGCACGGATTACGTGGACCTGTACCAGCTCCATTCTGACGACGCGAACACCCCGCTCGACGAGACGCTCGAAGCACTGGACGTGATCGTGCGATCCGGCAAGGCTCGGTATATCGGCGTGTCGAATTTCCTGGCGTATCGGCTGGCGCGGGCGCTGGGCCGCGCCGATGTGCTGCGCGTGGCGCGGTTTGTATCAGTGCAGCCCCGCTATAACCTGTTGTTCCGTCAGATCGAGCGGGAGTTGTTGCCTTTGGCGGATGAAGAGCAATTGGCCGTGATGCCCTATAACCCGTTGGCGGGTGGTTTGCTGACTGGTAAGCATCGGGTGGATGCTGCGCCCACGTCCGGGCGGTTCACCGAAACCGTCGGGAAGGCGGGGGCCATGTATCAGGAACGGTACTGGCATCAGCGCGAGTTCGAAACGATCGAGAAACTGAAGGCGATTGCTGCGCCGACGGGCGAGTCTTTGACTCGGGTTTCCCTTGCGTGGGTGCTGGCGAATCCGCTGATTACGTCGGCGATTATTGGCGCTAGTAGCGCCGAGCAGTTGAGCGATACGCTGTCGACTTCGGAGCTTGTGCTCGATGCACAGGTTAAAGCGCAGCTTGATGAGGTGAGTCACGAATATCGATGGGGAGATGCGGCCCGATAGGGAGGTGCCTTTGACGGCGGTGCCGGCTGTCCGGCTTCCGCCATCGAAGGCATAGAAACCACCACCCGATTACCGTCCGTATCGAAGCACCGTACTCGCCGCAGCGAGCACATGATCCTTCATAGCCGCCTGCAACGCGTCGCGCGTCAATCCTGCCGGCAATGCGTCGGGCGGTAAATCGAGCGCATAAACCTGCGCAACATAGTGATGCGGGACGTCCCCAACCGGCGGGCAGGGTCCGTAATAGCCAGGGCCACCCGTCCGGTTCGTTCCGGCCACGCTACCAGCCGGCGTCGCACCTGCGCCGAGTCCGGTCGCCGACGGCGCGACGCCATACATCACCCAGTGGACTATACCCAGACCCTTTGCCCCGTCCGGATCGAAAATAGTAATGGCGTAACTCTTCGTGCCGGCAGGCGTGTTCCGCCATTGCAAGGCCGGCGACACATTCCCGCCACCGCAATTATTCGCGCTCGCCGCATGGCTCGAATCCAGCGTGCCGCCGTCGGCCAAACCCGGCGACGACAGCACAAATGCATCGGCCGCGCGGACATTCACTGCAGCAAAAGTCAGCGCGGCGCACATGCTGACAAATAACAGGCGTCGTGCAACGCCAGCGGTATGGCTTCGAATCATCGTCGGCTTCCCCGGGTATAAGTTAGCTAAGCTGAAAAAGGTCGTGCCGCAACAAACGCGCGTCACGGCCACCGGTGACAAACGTATCGACCAGTCGCTTTATTCCGCCGACGCTCTATGAATTCATCCGTAAATCACTCGTCACTTGAACCGGCCCGTCCGCTCATTGGCCTCCGGCAACTGCCGCGTCTCACGCAATGACTTCGGATGCCACAAGCGCGCGCCGCCTTCGATCCCCGCATCGTTCGAAACGGTCGCGACGTTCGCGGGCAACTTGAACGTCAGCCGCGCCGCGTTGCCACCGCCAATCCAGAGCTTGTCGTAATTCACCAGCGAATTGAGAATGCCGATTATCTTCTCGACCCGGCGATTCCAGCGCTTGTTTCCCACCTTCTCGCGCGCCGCGTCGCCGATGTATTCGTCGTACGCCACCCCCTTCTTGCTGACCGGATGATGCGCAAGTTCGAGGTGAGGCATCAGCTCGCCATCGCGGAACAGCGCCGTACCCGCGCCCGTGCCGAGCGTCAGTACGAGCTCGATCCCGTGGCCTTCGATCGCGGCAAAGCCCTGCATCTCCGCGTCGTTGATCATGCGCACCGGCAGACCGCCGAGACGCTGCGCCAACGAATCCGCGAGCGGAATGTCATGCCAGCCTTCGACACCAAAATGCGGCGCCGTCAGAATGCGATTGTTGCGCACAACGCCCGGGAAGCCAATCGACATCAGCGTGGGCGGCTCCTTTTCGACGAGCGGCTCGACCAGCTTCACCAGCGCATCCACCAGTTGATCCGGCGTGCACGGATGCGGCGTCGGCACGCGCAAACGGTCGGTTTTCATCTGCCCGTCCGCATCGATGATCGCGGCTTTCAAGCCCGTGCCACCGACATCGATCGCCAGAATCCGCTCGGTACTGCTTTTTACTTTCGTCTTACGTGTGGCCACGGTGTCCCCCGATTGTGTTGGTGCGCCTCATGGAATTACTTCTTTTCGACTGCGTCCTGCTTCAAAGGCCGCCATGCATGGCCGTCGCGTGCGAGCAGCGCGTCCGCTTCAGCAGGCCCCTCGCTGCCGGCTGCGTAACCATGCACCGGAATCGCGCCGCCGGTCTTCGGGTGCAGCACGTCGTCCACCGCGCACCAGCTCGTTTCGATGCTGTCGGCGCGCTGGAACAGCGTCTCGTCACCCAGCATGCAGTCGTACAGCAAGGTCTCGTAGCCGACGTTGGCCCGTTCGGCGAAGAAATCCGCGTAGTCGAACGACGACTGCACCGCGCCGATCTGCATCACCGGCCCCGGCGTCTTCACGTTGAAATCGAAACTCGTGCCGTGCGCGGGATCGATGCGCAAGGTCAGCACATTCGGCGTCAGCGCGTCGACCGGCGTGTCGCGGAACAGGCGGAACGGTACCGGCTTCAGTTGCACCGAGATCTCCGTGCGACGCGCGGCGAGCCGCTTACCGGTGCGCAGATAGAACGGCACACCCGCCCAGCGCCAGTTCTCCACATAAACGCGGGCGGCGGCGTAGGTTTCGGTCGTGCTGTCCGGTGCGACGTCCGGTTCCTCGCGATAGCCGATGCCCGCTGGACCCTTTTCGTATTGACCGAAGACGACGTCGTCCGCAGTCAGCGGCTGGATCGCGTCGGAGATTTCGGCCTTCTTGTCGCGCACGGCTTCGGCGTCGAACGAATTGGGCGGTTCCATCGCGACCATGCCGAGCAACTGGAACAGATGGTTCGGCAGCATGTCGCGGAACGCGCCGGTCTGCTCGTAAAACTTGCCGCGTCCCTCCACGCCGATCGTTTCGGCCGCGGTGATCTGCACGCTGTCGATATATTCGCGCCGCCAGATCGGTTCGAACAGCGCATTCGCAAAGCGCACTGCGAGAATGCTCTGCACGGTGTCCTTGCCGAGAAAGTGATCGATCCGATACACCTGCGACTCGTCCGCGTACGACAGAATGTGCGCGTTCAGATCGCGCGCCGAAGCGAGGTCGGTGCCGAATGGCTTCTCGATCACGATGCGGCGGAAGCCGCCCGCATCGCCCTCACCTTCTTTCAGCAAACCCGCTTTGCCGAGATGCTCGACGATCGGTTTGAAGAAGCGCGCAGTGACCGCCAGGTAAAAAATCACATTGCCACCCGGCGATTGATCGAGCTTTTGCTTGAGCTTCGCGAACGTGTCGTCGGTTTCGAATTCACCGGCCATGTATTCGAGCCGTTGCGCGACCCAGTCCCACGCTTTGTCGTCGAGCTTGCCGGCGTGGAACGTGCTGGCCTTGTCGGCGGCGAACTGTTGCAGCGACTTATGCAAGTCTTCGCGCCATACGCTCGTCTCGCGTTCGCCGTGATTCACGCCGATGATCTTCATGCCGTCATCGAGCAGACCGTCCACTGCGAGGTTGTACAAAGCGGGCATCAGCAAGCGTTTGGTCAGGTCACCGCCCGCGCCGAAGATCACCAGCGTGCAAGGCGGCGCAGGCCGTTTGCCGGCCGGCGACGATGGCGCGTCATGCGGACCCGCGCTGACTTTGCAACTGGGTTCACGAGCGGCGGAAGTTGGGGTGTTCGGAGTAGTCGACATGGGATTCGCTTATGGAAGCTACTTGGTTACCGCCGTTACCAGCGCGGGCGCAGGTTCGGGCGCGGACTCAGTTGGGCAGGCGGGAGCCGGCGCCGAAGTCGACGTGGGGATCGGCGCCCGATCCGGTTCGCCAGCCAAGGGCACATTGCCGGATGCGCCCATCGCCCTCGGTTGCAGCAGCAGCGCCACCAGGCCGCTCCAGCCGGTTTGATGCGAAGCACCCACACCACGTCCGTTGTCGCCATGGAAATACTCATGGAACAGCACGAGATCGCGCGAACGTGGGTCAGCCTGCAATAGCGGATATGCACCCATCACCGGACGTTCGCCGTTCTTGTCCTTCAGGAACAGGGTGGTCGCCCGGCGCGCCAGTTCGTCGCCGATTTCGCTGAGCGAAAACTTCTGCCCTGAGCCGGTTGGATATTCGACGCGGAAGCCATCGCCGTAGTAACGATGAAATTCGTAGAGCGATTCAATCAGCAGATAGTTCACCGGCATCCACACCGGTCCGCGCCAGTTCGAATTGCCGCCGAACACGCGGGTGTCAGATTCGGCCGGCAGATACTTGACCGTCACGCTTGTGCCGTTGTGATTGAACTCGAATGGATGGTCGCGATGGAATCGCGACAGCGCCCGCACGCCGTGATCGGAGAGGAATTCGCTTTCGTCGAGCGCCCGGCGCAGCAACGCTTTCATCCGATGCCCGCGCAGAAGCGAGAGCAGTAACGCATTGCCCTTGCCAGGCTCGTTCCAGCGCGAAACCAGCTTCGCCAGATCGGGGCGATGCTCGAGGAACCAGACGAGCCGCTCGCGCAGACCCGGCAAGTGACCATGCAAACGTTCTTCGAGCACGTGTACCGCGAAAAGCGGAATCAGGCCGACGATCGACCGCAGGCGCATCGGAATATTGCTGCCGTCGGGCAGGCGCAATTTGTCGTAGAAGAATTCGTCTTCGCTGTCCCATAGACCGGTATCGCAACCGTCGTCACAACTCACGGCCTCGGCGATATACAGGAAGTGCTCGAAAAACTTCACGCCGATGTCGACGAACACGTGGTTCGCATACGCGAGTTCAAGCGCGATCCGCATCAGGTCGAGCGCGTATGCCGCCATCCAAGCAGTGCCGTCGGACTGATCGATGTGACCGCCCGTCGGCAGCGGCGACGAGCGGTCGAAGATACCGACGTTGTCCAACCCGAGAAAGCCGCCCTGGAAAACGTTACGGCCATCCGCGTCCTTGCGGTTCACCCACCACGTGAAGTTCAACAGGAGCTTGTGAAATACGAGCTCCAGAAAATCCCGGTCCGCCTTGCCGGTCAACGCGCGGTCGATTTCATAGACGCGCCACGCGGCCCACGCATGCACGGGCGGATTCGCGTCGCCGAGCGCCCACTCGTAGGCCGGCAGTTGGCCATTCGGATGCTGATACCGGTCCTTCACCAGCAGCAACAATTGCCGCTTGGCAAACGCGGGATCGATCAGCGCGAATGCGGCCGCATGAAACGCCAGGTCCCATGACGCGTACCACGGGTACTCCCACTTGTCGGGCATCGACACGATGTCCGCGTTGCACAGATGCCGCCAGTCCACATTGCGGCCGCGTTTGCGCGACGCAGGCGGCGTGGGTTGCAGCGGATCGCCTTCGAGCCAGCGTTGCACGTCGTACTGGTAGTACTGCTTGGACCACAGCATGCCGGCGAGCGCCTGGCGCTGCACGAGGCGCGCGTCGGGATCGGTGATCTCGTGTTGCAGTGCGCCATAGAATTCATCGGCCTCGGCGATGCGGTGAGCGAACACTGCATCCGCGTCGAGTTGCGCGTCATCCGGCGCCGACTGCGGACGCCAGCGCATATACACCACGGCGCGGCCATGCGGGCCGAGTTCAATCGATGCGTGCGCGCCCGCCTTGGTGCCGGCGTCGCGGCGGACCGCCTGTTCGTCGCTGTGGACGAGGTAGTCGTTGAAGCCGTCCTTGAACGGCCCGGCGCCATCCATGTTGAACAGGCGCTTGACGTTGGTGTCGTTCTCGCAGAACAGCCACGTCATCTGCGGCGCGTCTTTCGACCACGCTGTCACGACGATCGGATCATGGCCATGCTGCTTGCCGATCAAATGGACATCACCGTTATGGTTCTTGCCGGCGACCAGCGACGGTTTGTCCTTGTTCTCCTTCCACGACCACGAATTGCGCGCCCAGATCTGCGGCAGCACGTCGAGCGAAGCCGCCTCGTCCGCGCGATTCTCGATCGTCACGCGCATCAGGATGTCATCGGGCGCATGCTTCGCGTATTCGACCTGCACATCGAAATAACAGCAATCATCGAACACGCCAGTGTCGAGGATTTCGTATTCCGGCATGTCGCCATCACGTCGCGCGTTTTCCTGCACCAAGTCGTCGTACGGAAAGGCGGCGTGCGGGTACTTGTAGAGCATCCGCATGTACGAATGCGTCGGCGTGCCGTCGACGTAGAAGTACAGCTCCTTCACGTCCTCGCCGTGATTGCCCTGCGCATTGGTGAGGCCGAACAGACGTTCCTTCAGGATCGGATCTTTACGGTTCCACAGCGCGAGCGACACACACCAGCTGAGTTTGTCATCGCCGAAACCTGCGATGCCGTCTTCGCCCCAGCGGTAGGCGCGGCTGCGTGCGTGGTCGTGGGGGAAAGAGTCCCAGGCGGTGCCGTCCGCGCTGTAATCCTCGCGCACGGTGCCCCACTGACGCTCGCTGAGATACGGCCCCCAGCGTTGCCAATGGGCACAGTCGGCGGAGTGCAGGCGGGAACCTTCGATCGTGTCGAGCAGATTGGCAGCGCGCAGCGGTGGCATGACTACGTCCTTGCGTCGGGCCTGGCGGTGGGACTCACATCGTAGCGCGGTTTAAGGGGCGATGGACTCCAATCGGGCAAGCAGGTTTTCGATGCGCAGCAACTCCCCGAGCGACCACGCCTGAAACGGCGTACCGGCGGGCGTGTGCGGCGCATCGCCGTCGGCGATTTCGGAGAGATGGTCGAGGCCGGCGTGATCGAGATGCGCGTACAGCGGGTCGAGAAAGCGCGCTTTGGCTTGGGTACGGGCATCCGGCTCTGCGCCGTGGACCCGCAGCCACGCTTCGACAAATGGGCCTAGCAGCCATGGCCAAACTGTCCCCTGATGATAGGCACCATCGCGCTCCAGCGGCGTGCCGCCGTAGTGCCCGCGGTAGGCGGGATCGGACGGGGCGAGTGTTCTGAGGCCAAGCGGCGTGAGCAGCTGCGTTTCGACCTGATCGACCACCGCGCGCGCCGCCGCGCCTTCGAGCAAGGGAAATGGCAGGCCACCTACGGCGAAGATCTGATTTGGGCGGATCGAGCGGTCAACGGCGCCTTTCACGAAATCCACGTCGACGTTATCGACGAGCGCTTGCGTCGACGGATCGGTAAAACGTTCATGAAACGCTTGCAGCGCCCGGTCACCAGGTTGCTGCCATTGTGGGTTCCACGTTGCTGCAATGCGCAATGCGTTGATCCAGAGCGCCTGCACTTCCACAGGTTTGCCGATGCGCGGCGTCACCACCCAATCGCCGACCTTTGCGTCCATCCACGTGAGTTGGACACCCGAGACGCCGGCGCTCAGGAGACCGTCGGCGGCGGAGGCTTTGATGTTGAAGCGCGTGCCGTTCGTGTAGCCCGTGAGGATGGTTTCGACCGCCTGCTGCAGGCGCGTTCGAGTGTCGGCTTGCGCGTGGTTCGTCGCCAGATAGTCGTGGACCGCGATGACGAACCATAACGATGCATCGACAGAGTTGTATTCAGGGGTGTCGCCGTAATCGGGAAAGCGATTCGGCAGCATGCCATCGGACAAGGTGCCCGACCATTCGAGCAGGATCGCTTCGGCTTCGTCGAGGCGCTCCGTTGCGATCAGCAAGCCGCGCATGGCGATGAACGTGTCGCGGCCCCAATCGGTGAACCAGGGGAAGCCGGCGAGGATCGTGCCGCCTTCGTTGCGGGCGACGAGGTAGGCGTCGGCGGAACGTTGCAGGCGTGGGCCGAGTGCGCTGCGGCGCTGCTGTTCGATGTGCGCGAGTTCCGTTGCGTGGGCGACGGCTGGTTTGGTACTTGCCGACTCCGCCGCCGAGAGCGCGATCGAAGCGCTGAGGACCATCACCGCTTCGCCATCCGCGAGATTGAAGCTGAACACGCCTGGCGTAGCGAGGTCCTCGCTGAAGTCGAGGCCACGCTCGCGCTCGCGAACGTAGCAGAAGTTCCGATACCAATCCGGTGCGTGCGTGTAGACGCCATTGGTCGCCGCGTTGATGACCGGCAGGTCGCCATAAGGTTGCCAATTCACGCACGCCTGATCGCTGCTCATCTGCGCGGTGAAATTGAAAGCGGAGTTTTCGTGGTGCAGTGCATGGTAATCGCGCCCGGAGAGCAAGGGCCTGACTTTCAGGGTGAACGTGCCTGCGCCGGAAGCCGCTACTGCGCCTTCCAGCCGCCAACGCAAAACCGTTTCGCGCGTCGCCTTGCTGACAAACACTTCCGTTATCAGCGTTGCGTGCGGATCGAGTTGCAAACGCCATGTCGGCCACGGGGCGGTGTCGAACGCGAGAAGACTCGCTGCCAGGTCGGGATAGATCACGTCCGGCATATACCGCTGCATGCTCAACGGATAACGCTGCCCGTTCGCTTCGAGCCACGCTTCCACCCCGTTCACGAGCACCACGCGTCCGCCAGGCGCGCGCGTGGCCGTGAGCAGCAAGGCCTGATAGCGGCGCGTGCGCAGCGTGCCGACGGTTCCCGAAGCGAAGCCGCCGAAGCCGTCAGCCTCGAGCCATTCGTCTTCGAGACGCGTGATGTCGAAAGGTCTTTCGATGCGTGTCATGGACTTGCCAAAGTATGCGAGGCGCAAATCGTTCGGTGTGCCAAGGCTTCAGCCGTGTGGCGCTTACGTGACCATTCTCCTGCTTACTGCTTTCCAACTCCTTTCTAATAGCCGACATCGCAACGTAAGTCTATCCGCTCGCAAACGTTTCACAATTATTTCTCGAAAGGAATGGAGACTGCATCCGCCGCCATAAATTGGATGCAGACATGAGAACAAACACTCGCCTTGCCAGCGCCGCCTTCGTTGCACTCGCAACTTTCGCGTTGGGCGGTTGTGGCGCCGATGACTCCGGCTCGGCCTCGACGTCTTCATCGCCGACCGCCGAGAACAGCGCTGACAACGCTGTCGCGCAAAGCGCCACGACGGCCCCAGCAGCGGCAATGCCCAACGCATCAGCGCCACTCGCAGCCGACCCTGCCGCTGCGTCCGATCCGATCACACAAAACATGCAAGCGAGCCTCGCTGCCGACAGCCAGCAAGTCACGCCCGTGATGCATTACGCACCGGGCGACAACGCCAACAGCAACTGATCCGACTCCACCGGCGCGCGCGAGGCGCGCTATTCTTTCCCCACCCGCAGAAGGTGATATTCGATGACATCAAATAGCCGTCGCCGTTTCCTGCAGACCGTGGCTTCATCCGCCGGCGCTGCCGCCGCGCTGACCGCGCTGCCCGAGTCCATTCGCAATGCGCTCGCCGTGCCCGCGTTTTCGCGCACCGGCACGATCCGCGATGTCGAGCACATCGTCGTGTTCATGCAGGAGAACCGTTCGTTCGACCACTACTTCGGCCATATGCGCGGCGTACGTGGTTACAACGACCGCTTCCCGATTCCGCTGCCAGGTGGCAAGCAACCCGTGTGGTACCAGCCGTCGAAGGAGAACGCCGCGCAACCGGTGCTGCCGTTCCATCTGAACACGGCGACGACCAGTGCGCAATGTATCGGCGACCTCGACCACTCGTGGTACCCGACGCACTACGCGATGAACAACGGCGCGTACAACCAGTGGCCCCAGTACAAGACGGACATGACGATGGGCTACTACCTGCGTAGTGACATCCCGTTCCACTATGCACTGGCCGACGCGTTCACCGTGTGCGATGCCTATTTCTGCTCGCTGCCGGGACCGACGCACCCGAACCGGTCGTACCTGATGACCGGCATGGTCGATCCGACCGGCACCATGGGCGGCCCCCTGCTCGACAACAACGATTTCGTCGACAACGACGGCCCGCCGGCTTATCAGTTGCTCTCGTGGACCACGTATCCGGAACGCCTGCAAGCCGCGGGAATTACGTGGCAGGTGTATCAGCAGGGTTTGACCGGCGCCGATCCGTTGAACGGCAACTACGGCACCAACGTGCTGCAGAACTTCGCGAATTTCATCAACGCGCAGCCGGGCAGCGCCTTGTACGAGCGCGCGCAGACCGTGCGCACGATTGCGGACCTGAAGAACGACGTACTCGCGGGTAGTCTGCCGCAGGTGTCGTGGTTGTGCCCGCCGGCTGCGTACTCCGAGCATCCGAGCTATACGCCCGCATACGGCGCGGAATACACGTCGCAGATTCTCGATGCGCTGACGTCGAATCCCGAAGTGTGGAGCAAGACCGTGCTGTTCATCATGTACGACGAGAACGACGGCTTCTTCGATCACCTCGTGCCGCCGCAACCGGCAACGACGCCGGCCCAGGGACAGTCGACCGTCAGCACCGACGGCGAGATTCACAACGCGGTGAATCCCGGACGTGGCGGCAGCTACACCGCGGACGGTTTGCCGTATGGCCTCGGCCCGCGCGTACCGATGACGATCGTGTCGCCGTGGAGCAAGGGCGGCTTTGTGTGCTCGCAGGTGTTCGATCACACCTCGGTGATTCGCTTCATCGAAACGCGCTTTGGCGTGTATGAGCCGAACATCACCGCATGGCGCCGTGCCGTGTGCGGCGACCTGACCACCGCCTTCGACTTCCGCACGCCGGACTCCTCCGTACCTGCGCTCCCGGACACGAGCAACTACCAGCAAATCGCCAACGAGTGCTCGTCGCAGCCGAAACCCACGGTGCCCACCACGCCAGTGGCATTCGACCCGCAGGAAAGCGGCATCCGTTTCGCCCGTGCGTTGCCGTACGAGTTGCACGTGAACGGTCACGCGGACGTGAAGAAGAACACGTTTGACATCGCGTTTGCCAATAGCGGCAATCAAGGCGCGCATTTCTACGTGTACTCGACGAATCGCACGGATGGTCCGTGGCGTTATACCGTCGAGGCCGGCAAGTCGCTCAACGAGACCTTCGATCTGACGACGACGAACGGTGTGTACGCGTTCGAAGTGTTTGGGCCGAATGGTTTCGTGCGCAAGTTTGCGGGGAATACGCAGACGGCGACGGCGCAGACTGCACAGGCAGCGTTTGGTGGACATGGCAACAACAAACCCGCACAGCCGGAAATCAAGGTGCAATACGACGTTGCGAACGGCAATGTGTTTATCAAGTTCAGCAACAAGGGCGGCGGTATTGCCCGCTTGACGGTGACGGACAACGCGTATGGCGCGCGCGCGCGTCCGGTGCTGGTGCCGGCGGGGGCGCACATCGAAGAGGCCTGGGTGCTGGCGTCGAGCCACCACTGGTACGACTTGACGGTGACGAGTAACGACGACGCCAGCTTCTCGGTTCGTCTGGCTGGGCACGTTGAGAATGGCCGGCCGAGTATTAGTGACCCGGCGGCTGTGGCGCCGGTGTTGGTGGTGAATTAAAGCAAGGTGATGATGGACGGGCTTCGGTTGGGTGGCTGCTTTGTTGAGTCGCCTGATCGAAGCTCAGTTGCTCCGGGCTATTACGGCGAAAGAAAATTAGAACGGTCTTAGGCCGATTAGCCAAAGCTAGATAGTTAGCTTAGCAAAGTGAATTTTAAGAGAAGAGCGCATTTATAATCTGGCGGTCGTCAAAACAATGATGACCGGGTGTGAGAGCCCGACTGTTCTGATCGCATAACCTGTTGTGCAGGTCCGTGCGTTTGCCTCAGCGCGTCTTCAACGGGCGGGTGATGGCGAGGGGGCCGCAAGGCTCGCCGGCTTGTCGGGACACCGGTCTCTCAACCTCGCTACGTGCCCGCCCACCCGTTTGCAGCGAGTGTCGGGCGATTTCGAGAATCAACCGGAAATCGCGCCATGAACAAACCCGCTGAAGCTCCCTTTATGAACCCTCGCCTTTCGGTGAAGCCCGCTGAATATAAGCGACTTGCCGGCGAGGTACTGGAAGCAACCCGCACGTATGTGGAACGGCTTTCATCGCTGGCTATGCTGGCGAGGACGCTGCGCAAAGGTATCGCAATGAACCATTGCGACCGTCGCGATCAGATGTTGCTTGCGGAGTTGTTGGAGCGTACGGCACAGCAGTACGAAACCGAGGCGAACATCGAGCGAGGAAAGATCTCAGTCGTGATGGCCGATGCGGAGGAAGCGGAATTGAATGCTGCGCGCCGCAGGAAAGGGTTGGGTGAATCAGTGGCGCCGCGCACGAGAACGCGCAGGAAGGTCGGCTCAGGTGTAACGGCACCGGCATAACACAGGGCTGCGCGCTGCACGAATTGGCGGATAGCGTTACAGTAAATCTTCGCAACTGCTAGCCGCTGAGGGCGCCATGGACCGCGAAGCATTCATTGAAAGCCTGACGAAAGAAGGATTCCCCGAGGCCGTCGTTGTGACGCGGGAGGCGAACATCACGATGGACGTACACGAACATCCGTTCGAGGCGAAGGCGTTGATTCTGGAAGGCGAGTTGCACATACGCGTGGGCGACACCGAGCAGGTATATAAAGTCGGCGACGTCTTTCACTTGCCGGCGAACAAACCGCATGCAGAGAGTTACGGTCCGAATGGTGTGACGTATCTGGTGGGAAGGAAGTAGGAGGTGCGCGTGTAGGCGGAGTGCCTCGATCTGCATGCTCCTACGCAAGCAAAGGGGCCTCCGATGCGGTTACGATAGCCCCCCAGTTCAGTGCGGCTGCAAACCGCGCGCTCCCCGTGGCACGCACCTGACTATTGCTGTGGAACCTGTTCCGTACGCAGATCTCCGGCATCCAGGCGTCCCATCTTCGCGGCTAACTGAAGCCGCGCCGCGCGCCAGTCTGTTAGCGCCTGGATGCGTTGCTGCTTTGCCTCCGAAAGCGACTTCTGTGCGTTCAGCAGTTCCAGAATGTTTCCCACACCCGCCGTGTACCGATGGTTTGCGACGTCAAATGACCGCTGCGCAATCCGCTTCAACGTAGCCGTGTTCCCCACATTCTGTATGTTCGTCTGCAGTACCTGATAGCTTTTCCAGACATCGAGCCCGACCTGCTGGCGAGCTTCATCGAGCGTGTTCTCCTGGACCTCCACTTGAGCATGTGCTCCACGCACCTTGTACGTCCGGCTCAACCCTTCGAACAACGGGATCTGCACCTGTACGCCAACATACCAGTCGTGCCCTGTCGCGGCCAATTGAGGCTGGCCCAGCCCCAGACTGGCGGGCTGGTTGTTCTGGCTGTACTTCGCGATCAGACTGAAGTTGGGCAACCCTTCGGCACGTGTCTGCTGCTCGCTCGCCATTGCCGCGTCAAGCTTCGCCCTGGCGGCAGCGATAACCGGGTGGGCGCTTTGCGCTTGCTCGATCATCCCGGCGACCGACGCTGTGAAATCCTGGTCTGGCACCACGCCATCTTCAGCGTCCGGCATCTTGATTGGTTGATCCGGGCTGAGGCTCATGTCAAAGGCGAGCGTGCCGAGAGCGGCCTGCAAGTCGCCTTCGGCCTTCGCCCGGTTGAACGTCGCCTGCGCATATGAAGTCTGAGCCTGCAACTGGTCGGAAATCGCCGCGACGCCGCGGGTCACGCGTGTCGACGCCGCGACAAAGCTGTCACGCGCGATACTTTCCGTTTCCTTCGTCAGGGCCAGCTTGCCGGTTGCCGCCTGCGCTGCGTAGTAGTCTGTTGCCACAGTGGAAAAGGCGGTCTGCAGAGCGGCATCCTGGTTGGCCCGCGCAGCCGCGAGCAAAGCCTGTGCATTTGCAAGCGCAGCCTTCCTGCCACCAAAGTCGTACAGCACCCAGTTCGCCGAGACCGAGCCGGAAAAAACCGTCGAGCGGTTCGCTGAGCTCAGGCGCGGATAACCTTTCACGTCCGTCACGGAGTCTTCGCGCACGTCCTGCAGGTTGGCCGTCAAGTTCGGCAGATAGGCTGACTTTGCCACGCCAACCGCCGCGGCCTGCACCTTTACATTCGCCCAGGCTTCCCGCGTTTTCGGGTTTCCGCACAAGGCGCGATTCACCGCCTCCGCCAGAAGAAGCGGCGCCTCCAGCGGCCCGAACTGACAGGGATGCGCGGCGTCAATATCTGAAAACGCGTTCGCAGGTGTTCGGGAGACTAAGGCGTCGGTGCCGAACACATCGACTGCTCCCGCGATACCCGGAGTGGCGCCCAATACCGATAGCCACAGCGCCGTCCTCAGCGTGCGAGCGTAACCGGGCCCCTTGCCATTGACCCGTTCAACGTTCACGCAGGCTCTCCCCGGTTGTCTGCATCAGCGGATCAAGGAAATATCCGGCAACACTGCGCCGCCCGGTCCTGATTTCCGCCGTCACCTCCATGCCCGGAGTGAGATTGATTGATTTGTTATTGATCTGCATCTGATTGGTCGGCAGCCGAATGCGCGCCGTAAACGTCAGGCCCAGCTTCCGGTTCCTGTCCTGCATTGCGTCGTTCGATACTGACGTGATCTTGCCGATCAGGTAACCGTACCGGGTATACGGGAACGCTTCGATCTTGACGATGGCGTCCTGCCCGACATTGACGAAGCCCACGTCCTTGTTCTCAATGCTTGCTTCGACTTCCACCGCGTCGTCCGGCACGATCTCCATGATCGATTGTGCCGTTGTGACAACTCCGCCGAGCGTATGTACGGCCAGTTGCTCGACCGTTCCCGAAACCGGTGCGTAAAGTGTCATCAGTTCCTGTCGCGTCACGGCCTTGGTTTCGTCAGCGCGGTTCTGTGCAAACTGCTGTTTTGCCTTCTCGAGTGCATCAAGCTGTTCCCGAGAGAATTGCGAGGTTGTCACCTGGATCGCCGCCTGCTGTTCCACCACGGAAGCGGCAAGTTCGCGAGCGTGACTCTGCTGCGCGGCGAGTTCATGCTCCTGTTCAAGCGCGGTCTGCTCCTTGCCGAGATAGTCATGCTGCGCGACGTATTGGTCGCGTGCCAACGCACGGTAATCCTCGGCTGCGCTACGCGCCAGTGGCGCAGTTGCACGCAGTTTGGCCACTTGCTGTCGGGTCGTCGAGAGTTCGGCTTCCCGCTTAAGAAGCTCGGCTTGCGACGCGGCGAGCTTGTCCGCGTATTCTCGGTAAAGCCCTTCGGTGAAATTCTGCGCCTGGACCTGTTGCTCGGACGATGCGCCATCCACGGCAACCAGTGGCGGGACGTGCCCGGTTTTGACCGCATCCAGCAGTGCGGCCGCCCTGGCGGACGCGAGTGCTGCATCGATCCGCGATGAACGGGCCTTGTCCGCGTCAGCCGCTGCCTGTGTCGCGTCCAGGACCAGCAATGCCTGTCCCGCATTGACGCGCCGACCGTCACGAACCAGAATCTGCCGCACCACGCCGGTTATCGCCGGCTGGATGATCTTGACGCGCTCGTTGGGAACAAACTTGCCCTTTGCCGTGACAACGATATCAAGCCGACCAAGGATGCCGATCAGCAGGATCAGCACTGACAGGATCACCAGAATGCGAATTGCCCATCGAGGCGCTGGATGAACAGGTGTTTCAACCAGTTCGAGCTGGGCCGGCTGGAAAGCCAGTTCGTAACTGAGCTTTTCGGGAGCATCAAGCTGGTCGCGGATCGACCACCCGGCCCGCCATATACCCGCGTACCGACCCATCAGATCAGCGAATGCCTGCAGATGGAAACGCATCATCAACTGTTCTGCAGAGAAATAAGGTAGGCGTAATAGCCGCCATGCGCGAGCAGCGCGTCGTGTGTCCCACGTTCCACAATCCGCCCCTTGTCCATCGCGATGATCTGCGTCGCATGACGCACGGCGCTCAGGCGGTGGGCGATGATGATCACGGTTCGTCCCGCGCAGATGGCTCGCATGTTGTTCTGGATAACGCGCTCGGTTTCGAAGTCGAGCGCGCTCGTCGCCTCGTCGAAGATCAGGATGCGTGGATTGGTGAGCAGCGCCCGTGCAATCGCCAGTCGCTGGCGCTGGCCGCCTGACAGATTGCCGCCGTGCTCTTCGACAGGCGTGTCGTAGGCCTGCGGCAGTTCGCAGATGAAATCATGCGCGCCGGCCAGTTTTGCGGCCCGCATCACAAGTTCAAGTGGCGCGCCTGGATCGGTTAGCGCAATGTTCTCGCGGACCGTACGGTTAAAGAGCGCGTTCTCCTGCAGTACCACGCCCACCTGTCGGCGCAACCACGCAGGATCGGCGAGAGCAAGGTCGATGCCGTCGATGCGTACAGTGCCCTGCTCAGGCAAGTAAAGTCTCTGCAGCAGCTTCGTGAGTGTGCTCTTGCCAGAGCCTGAACGGCCAACAATGCCAATCACTTCGCCCGCGCGCACGTCCAGGGATATGTCATTGAGAATCGGTGGGCCGTCCGTCCGGTACCGGAAACAGATATTCTCAAACCGGATGTCGCCATGCACCGCAGGCAGTGCCTGCCGGCTATGCGGCAATTCGTTTCGCGTGTTGAGAATGTCACCCAGTCGTCCCATTGAGATGCCAATCTGCTGGAAATCCTGCCATAGCTGGGCAAGACGCAGGATCGGCGAGGCGACGTGCTGCGACATCATGTTGAACGCAATCAGTTGCCCGACAGTCAGCCGACCGTCAATGACCAGCTTCGCGCCCAGCAGCAGCGTCGCGAGCGTGACCAGCTTGCCGACAAACTGGATAAGCTGCTGGCCCACATTTCCAAGCGTCGTCACGCGGAAGCCCGATGCGACGTAGGCCGCGAGTTGCGTTTCCCATCTTTTGATGAACTGCGGCTCGACGGCCATTGCCTTGACCGTTTCGATGCTGGAAACGGTTTCGACCAGAAACGACTGGTTGTCCGCGCCGCGTGCGAATTTCTCGTTCAGACGCCGACGCAAAGCGGGCACAAGCGTGGCTGAAATGACGGCGTAGAGCGGCAACGACGCGACGACGATGAGCGTGAGCCACACGCTGTAGAGGCACATCACTCCGATGAAAACGAACGAGAACACAAGATCGATAACGGCAGTCAGCGCCTGACCTGTCAGGAAGTTTCGGATGTTCTCCAGTTCTCGTACGCGAGCTACGGTATCGCCCACGCGCCGGGCCGCAAAATAGGGTAACGGCAGTGCCACCAGATGGCGGAACAGACGCGCGCCCAGTTCCACGTCGATCCGGTTGGTGGTGTGCGAGAAAGTGAAGTTGCGCAGACCCGTGAGAAGCACCTCGAAAGTGGAGCTGACGAAAAGCGCAATGCCAACAACGATAAGGGTGTTGTAGGCGCGGTTCACGAGCACCTTGTCCATCACTACCTGAAACATCAGTGGCGAGACGAGCCCGAAGATCTGCAGGACCAGCGACACGCCGAGCACTTCCAGCAATAGTCGCCGGTATTTGATGATCGCCGGAATGAACCACGAAAAATCGAACCGCGCGAGTTCACCGGCCAGCGAGGCTCTCGATGTGAATAGCAGCATCCGGCCAGTCGTACGGACCGCCAGCGTGTCGAGTGGCATCACAGTAGGAGCGAGAGCCTCCGCTTCAAGAACAAAGACCGTCTTGCCGTCGCAGCGCGCAATGATGAAATGCTTGCCGTCCTTGTCAAAAGCAAGTGCGGGCAAAGGCGTGCGATCAAGCCGGTCGATTCGCAGCGGCGCTGGCGACGCCTTCAAACCAATCGAGCGAGCGCCCAGAACGAGCGCATCACTGTCGAAGCGCTCATTGCTGCGCGCCGCGGCATGACGTAACTGCGCGGCGTCTGCGGCAACGCCATGAAATCGCGCGATGACGACAAGGCATGCTAGTGCCGGATCGTGAACGGGCTTGTCGTGGGGAGCAGTATCAGAAGCTGGGTCGGACGCGGAAGGCACCGACTGGTTGAATTCAGGAGCGTTCAAGGGTTATTGACTTTTTCGGTACGGCACTTGCGAGTCAGTTACAGCATGGAGAACTATGCCGCGGATAGACACGCGGGCATCCGTGACGCAAAGCACCGCGGATGCCTGAACAGCAGATGAAGGAAGTGTTAGTACAGGTTGGCCGCGAGCATCGCTTGCGGTTGCTGCTGGATCGCAGCCAGCGTCTGCGAATTAGCAGCCGATTGCGCGCCGTAAAATGCCATGCCCGCAATCAGGTTGTTGACTTGCCGATCGGCGAGGCTCACCGTGCCAGTCGCCATTTGGAGCAGTTGCTGCCTGTTCCATGTCGTGCCATCGGCAAACTGCACCTCTTGCACCCCCCAAGCGCTGCCGTTCATAAACGAATCCAGCGTGATCTGGTCACCCGCGATGCCATGCGTCAGCACAATACCGGAATTGCTCGTGGCCTTCACCGTGACTGATGACGCGCTGATTCCCGCACCCAGTTGCAGCACGTTATGGGGCGTCTTGCTTGAGTCTAGTTCCGAAATCTCCAGTTTCCCGTAGCCCGCATTGAAGATGAACGTGTCGCCACCGCCTTGACTCTGGATATAGTCATTGCCGCCCTTGCCGTCGAATACTAGCCCGTTGGATGCTCCATAGATTTTGTCGTCGCCCGCCGTACCGGTTGCCGCCATCTGGAGCAGTTGCTGTCTGTTCCATGTCGTCCCATCGGCGAATTGCACCTCTTGCACTCCCCAGGATCTGCCGCTCATAAACGAATCCAGCGTGATCTGGTCGCCCGCGATGCCGTCCGTCAGCACAATGCCGGAATTGCTCGTGCTCCTCACCGCGACTGATGACGCACTGATTCCCGTACCCAGTTGGAGCACGTTATGCGGCGCGCTGGCGGAATCATATTCACTAATCTCAAGTTTTCCGTAGCCCGCATTAAAGATGAACGTATCGCCACCGCCGCCACCCACGACGTAATCATTGCCGCCCTTTCCGTCGAATACCTCGGCGTTGCCAGTTCCATAGAGCGTGTCATTACCCGCCGTGCCCGTAGTGGCCATCTGAATTAGCTGCTGACGCGTCCAGATTGTGTTGTCAGAGAACCGTACCGCCTGCACTCCCATTGAATCAAAGAGCATTGCCGAGTCCAGGGTGATCTGATCCCCCGCGATACCGTCCGTTAGCACCAGATTGCCACTGCTTGTCCCCCGTACCGTGACCGACGATTTGTTGATTCCAGGGCCAAGCTGAAGAACGTTGTAGGGACTGTTGCTCTTGTCCGATTCGTAAATTTCCAGTTTTCCGTACCCCGCGTTGAAGATGAACGTATCTCCACCGCCACCGCCCTGGACATAATCGTTGCCGCCTTTGCCATCGAATACTTCCGCGCTGGCAGTCCCGTAGAGCTTGTCATTACCCGATGTTCCACAGAGTGCGGCAACCTGAATCAACTGATACCTCGTCCATGTTGTGCCATCTGCAAACTGCACAAACTGGACGCCCCCGCCGCTGTCGCGTAGTTCCCCTACCAGCGTAATCTGGTCGCCTGTGACGCCGTCGGTCAGCACCATGTCGCCGTTGCTCAGGACCCTGGCTTTGATCGATGACGGGTCGATCCCCGAACCGAAGCTCAGTGTGTTGGCAGGCGCGCTGGAGTTTGGGTCACTTTCGCGAATTTCCACGACGCCATCACCGGCGGAGTAGTGGAATACATCGTGACCCGGCAACTGGATGCTTGGGTCGTTGCCAGCGCGCTCACCGATCAGCACACTAACTCCCGGACCAGCATAGAAATCGTGATAGATCGTGCTACCGGTTTCCTGGATGCGCCCCGATCCGTCGATGCTGATCTGGAGGCCCGAGGCAATGGCGTTCGCAATCGATGCGACGGTGTCGTTCGTCGCAGCGGCAACGTATTTCTCGAACACCGAGTTGGACATCCCCATGTCAAATCGCGCTGCGTCTGCGACGCGTAACAGCAGATCCCACGAAGCAAGATTTGTGGCGTTAATCGTGCCGAGACGCTGGAAGGCTGCGGCTAGTGCCGGTGCGAACGTAGCAGTCGCCTGGACCGTATCGGTGGCGGCGTCGTACCTGAATTCGGGCGCCATGCTCGCACCCAGAGGCGATTGCAAGACGAGGCGTGCCAACGCCGCGTCGTACAGATCATTCCAGGATTGTTGCAAGTAGGCAGCCGCCCTGATTCCCGGGTTGGCACCGTCACCGGTTGTATTGAACGGCCGGCCCAAGTACTGTTCTACGAAGCTAAGTTGCCGTGCGTCAATCGAGCCACCACGCGACGTGGGCGCCACTTGAGTAACCCTCGCCCACTGGAAAAGAATCGCTTGCGCAGCCGACTCCAAGCTGGAGGGGCTGGTGCCAGGCGGTTGCTTCACAAAGATCTGCACGAGATTCTGCAAATCCTGATCGAGCGTCATGGCCGAGCGCAGGTCCCGCAATGTTCCCGCGCCTGCCAATTGAGGGAGCGCCGCTGCAGCTGCCGTCACATCGACTGGCGTAAGCGGTTTGGTGTTCATCGTGCTGTTGGCGAACCATGCATCGACAATTTCGCGAGTGGTGCCGTCTGCCAGCGTATAACTGCTAATCGAACTTATTTTATTGCCTGCGATGGTCTCAGTTACCGCAGTGGCATTCAGGTTGATAGAAACGATGCCGAGCTGACTGAGTGTGTAGAGTTCGCCTGAATCCGAAGCGCCATTCCCGTTGGCATCGACCCACACCCGCAGGCTTGCGAATTCGGGATCGGATGCGTCGATAACATTGTCATGATTGGCGTCGAGCCTACGCAGGATATCGAATCCGTCAGTCGTTTCGTTGCCGAATAGCTGGGTGATATTCGTGATGTTCTGGTCGTTCGGATCGAAACAAAGCAATCCCATACCGGCACCAACCCAGCCGGTTTGGCGGGCGAAACCATTGTTGGTTAAGTCGAAGTACGGAGAACTTGTGTTCAGCGGAGTCAGGTTGATTCCCGAACCAGTCAGGTCGAGGACAAGTGGGCTGATTAGGGGATACGTTTCCTGATATTTACCCATTGCGGCGCCGCCAGCGCCGGATTCGGGTCCAGTCCCGCCAGCGCCAGGCGCACCCGTCTGACCGGAATCCGACGAGCCTGTACCCAACTGTGCCTCGATGTCATTGAGCAGATTACTGATATTGTCCGCGGCTGCTTTTACCGCGTCCACGACCGCGTTAGTTGCGGCCAGCGCAAACAATCCCGCCGTCGCCGAAATCGCCAGACCAAGGCTCGTTATAGGGGCCGCCGCTGTCGCTCCGATCAAACCCGTGGTTGCCATCGCGTCAGCAACGCTCGCGACTATCGACCCGATGGTACTAATGACCGTTGCGACAGAGCCTGTCAGGTTCAGGCCGGTAGCGCTTATCGCTCCGTGATCGCCAGACGCTATAGCGCTGTTATAGTTGGACAGTGAAGTATTCAATGCTTCCATCTGGTCTGGGAAGCGTTTGATAGTCATCGCTGCCGTGCTGGTGGTGCCGACGGCCGAATTGAGCGTCGATAGGTAGCCACTGTCAGTGAGGATTGCTGCACCATTGATAAGTACCGTACCGGCATTGGCAGCAGCCCCTACCATATCCTTACCTGCCACGGACTCGATAGTGGTAACAATCGATGAAACAGTATCGGTTATTGGGCCAAGAAGACCGTCAACTATACTGATATTCATTGTGTAGTAGTCCAATTTTATGTTGGGAAAAAAGCGGATAAAAAAACCATCAAGTCAGCCCGAATTTCCAGCTGAGAGCGATCGGCTCAAGGCTTTTGATGTCCATCTTTTCCAGTAAGAAGCAATCTCGCCATGTATCCCCGATACGGTTCAGCCAAAGAATTTCCTTTGAGATAGAGAGTTCGCGCAGTCGCGCACGCATCCTCGTCGCTCTCAGTTTGCAAGCCCGCCAATCCGGAACCAAACGCACTGTGTTCCGGCTCTTGCATCGATTTTGCGATTTGAAAAATCGCTTGCTTTGCATTTTCAGTCGACAGAACGAGAATCGGAGCGTTACCCAACTGAGCCTTGATGGCAGACCCATTCACAGTGAACCATGCTTTCGCTTCAGCGGCGCTGAAGGACTCCATGATCGGGGCTGCATAGCTGATGAACTCTGAGTCGGGTATCTCGCCCCGTATAAACCTGCTGCACGTATGTGTATCCAATGAAGCGAGCATCCTGCCAACAAGAGGCAGGCGTTGCTCCAGCAAATCAGTCGGCAATCGGGCCAATCCTTTTGTTGCCAACTGACCCGCTAGCATTAATTTATCAACCGACCCGGCCGCGTCAACCTCATCGGCCAGCGTCCTGTTATCTAGCAGCCATTGGTGAAATTCTTCAGCCTCGCGGTATATAGGAGACGTCTTCGAAAAGGGATTTGTCCATACCGTAGCATCACGGACCATGACATCCCTAACCGCAGTCTCGTTTACGCCCTTTTTCGGCTTCTGATGACAGCCGTGGAAAAATGCCGTTGCAACGCAGATAACCACAATCGCACTGAGTAAGAATCTCGTCGTTAATTTCATTTGTGCCATTTCAATGCTTTGTTACCCGCGCCTCAGAACGCTGAACAGGCGCTGGCGCGACGGGCTTCTCTCGTTCAAGCACTTTTAGCCTGTCCCGCAATCATCAATGAAAGATTGCGCGACCATCTATCGGAAATTTCTGCATCGGTGCCGGGAATGGTCAGATGGATCGAAACCTGAAAGGCAGCATCAAACCGGCTCGCATTCCTCATTAGGAAATAGTCTCTATCAAAGCTTTTCGTTCCCCTCTGTTCCTGTGAGAAGCCACCTCGCCATGTATCCGCGATAAGGTTCAGGCAGAGAATTGCCTTTGGCATAAAGGATTCGTACCGTCGTGCACGTATCTTCATCGTTCGCTGTCTTCAGGCCAGTTAGCCCGGAAATGAAGGCCCTGGATTGCGGTCCATACATTGACTTTGCGATTTCCAGAATGCCCCGCGCCGCGTCTTCAGCAGACAGAACGATGAGCGGTGATCCATCCAGTTGTGCCTCGATGGCAGCTTTGTTGACAAGGAACCATGCCTTCGCTTCCTCGTCGCTAAATGATTCCAAGACCGAAGAAGCTTGGACCATGAACTCTGTGGTGCTAAATCCGCCTTTTAGAAGCGTGCTACACAGATGGGTATCCAGCGACGGCAATATCTTGCTAACAGAGGACAAACGTTGCTCCAGCAGGTTAGTCGGTAACCTGGGCACTCCCTTTGTCTGCAGTTGGTCGGATAACCGCAACAGATGGCCGGGACTCGCTGAATCGTTGAGGCCTGCCAGTTTCTTGTTATTCAGCATCCATTTTTTAAATTCATCGAACTCGCGATGTATTGGTGATGACGCCGAATACGGATTTATCCATGCATTGGGGTCATTCAAGATTAGATTGCTTATCTTGTCATCGCCGATCGTAGTCTTGCCGGCATCGTGCTTCTTCGTAAATAGGCATCCAAGGAAAAACGCCGCCAGCAAAGTGACGATTAAAGCGGAAATGGCCAAGCATCTCTTTTTGTAGCTCATTTGTGTCATTCCAGTGCGGTCCTAACCATGTATCGGAGCGGTGAGCAGGCGCTGGCGTGGCAGCCTTCTGTCGCTCGGGAACCTTTTAGCGTGGCCGCAATATTCGAAGAAACGCTGCGCGTTGCCATGCGGAAATTTCTGTATTGATGCCAGGAATGTTCAGGTGTGTCGAAAAATACGAGACGGAATAAGATAAATTCGCACTCGATATCAAATAGTGGCTGGCATCAAAATTTTTCATTTCCCTCTTTTCCTGTGAGAAGCATCCTTGCCATATATCCCCGATAAGGCTCGGGCAGAGCGTTCCCTTTGGAGTAGAGTGTTCGAACTGTCGCGCAAGCATCCTCGTCGTTCGCTGTCTTCAAGCTAGTCAACCCGGAAATAAATGCCGTGGATTCCGGCTCATACATCGATCTTGCGATTTTTAGAACGCCCCGCGTTGCGTCTTCAGTTGACAGCACGATAAGCGGCGACCCATCCAGTTGTGCCTCAATGGCAGCTTTGTTAATAGCGAACCATGCTTTTGCTTCGTCGTCGCTAAACGATTCCATGACTGAAGAAGCTTGGACCGTGAACTCCATGGCGTTGAGTCCGCCTTTTAGAAACGTGCTGCACATATGGGTGTCCAGCGATGGCAATATCTTGGTGACAGCGGACAGTCGCTGCTCAAGTAGATCACAGTGGATAGTCGAGGCAATCCCTTTACTGCTAGCTGGCCGGACAGCCTCAACAGATGACGGGGACCTGCCGCGTCGCTAAGAGCCGCCAGTTTCTTGTTATTCAGCACCCAATTGCGGAATTCATTGAACTCACCGTGTATCGGTGACGACGCCGGATATGGATTCATCGATACAGTAGGATCGTTGCCGTTTGAGTTGGCATTGATGATCCTTGCATCACCTCCCGCCACCGCACCGGCCGTAGTCTTTTCTGTATCTTGCTTCTTTATAAAAAAGCATCCCAGAGAAAACGCTAGTAGGGAAATGATGATCAAGGCGGCAATGCCCAGGTATTTTCTTGTGCAATTCATTTATCTTATTCCGGTGCTGTCCTGACCATGCGTCGGAGCGGTGAACAGGTGCTGGCGCAGCGGGCTTTTCTCGCTCGGGCACTTTTTAGCGTGCCTCGCAATCATCGAAGAAACGATCTGCACGCGTCTAGCAGAAATTTCTGCATTGGTGCCGGGAATGGTCAGACACATCGAAGAAAGCGGCTATCGATCGGCTATCTGTGTTGCTTGGGCAGGTAGGCGGATTGGCGCTGGCGAAGTGCGGACCGCGACGCAATGCTAGTGCGTGATAATGGAATGTGACCGAATGAATTGCTGGTCTTCCAGATGGGACAGACGCTATACGCGGGGGTCGACTATGCGCACGTGTTCGGACCTAGCTCCTAGCTTGGCCGTCCTAGCGGGGATGCAACTGACGGGTGCGATATGGCATTCCGTCACGGTTCGTGGGAGTCTCGTATGAGCTGTCCGCGGGGACGCCGATATATATACCGGCTGGGTTCCAATTGTGCCGGTGACAGATGGGGCTCCAGATGACTCCGGAGCCTCCTCGAATTGGATCGTACCAGTCAGTGTTTCAAATTCTTCAGGGTCATCGGATCCAACTGAAAAAGGCAGGCCATACCTTTGCTGTCCGGCACGGCATTTGCCTCGCCTTTTGCCGCGAGACCAGCGTTGTAAGCACACGGCAAGGAAACTCCTCTGCCCTAACAGCCTCAGACAAAATCGCTACAAAAGGCAAAGACTCTCACGCCCCCAACAAGACCCCGGTCCTGAACGCCTTCTTCCCCGTAACCCGCCCCAACGGCGCCCCGGCCGTCACAAACCGAATCGCGCGCCGCATATAAAACACACCCTCGGTATTGCTAACGAGCGTAGTCGTCTCATCCGTCAACGGATCGACGATATCGAACAAGGGCTGCCCAACACGAATCGTGTCCCCGATCTTCGCGCGATGAATCAGAATCCCGCTAACGGGCGCATAAAACTGCTCGCTGCCAGCGAGCGGCGTCGCAGGCTCAAGCAACTCGGGCAAAGGCTTCACATCAAGCTTAATAGCCTTCCGCCAGACCAGATAATCGACCAACGCGTCCGCATCCTCCTGCGCGACTTCGTAAGACACATCCCGTTGCCCACGGCATTCCACAGTGACAGCAATCGCCCCATTGGGTACCGGCTTATCAGCAGGCATAGCTTCCTGCAGTTGCCACCACAACAAGCTATGCGTCTCATCAAACGACTCCCCACCCGAGTTAGTCGCCAGCAACGAAGCCTGCGCACCAAGATACCGTGACAGAGGTTCAAACTCAGGCCACGCCGCCTCACTGGTATAGAGATGCATCGCCGCTTCCAACGAGCAATGCAAATCGATCACCACATCCGCATCGAACGAAAGCTTCAGCAAAGCCAATTGCAGCGACTCGAATTCGGTCAACGGTTTCTGCTCGGCGAGTTCAGCAGCAATCAACTCGCGAACAATCCGCCGATTCTCCGCAGCATCCGAACCCAAGGCATCCTTAGCCCGCTCCACCAGTTTCGAAAACTGCATGAAGTGTCGATTGAAGTTCTTGCCGCTGCCCAGATCGAAGCGCCCAAGAAACTGCCCGAGTACGTACTGTCCAAGCCCAACCGGATTCGCGACCGGCACCAGCACGATTTCCGCGTTCAACGCACCTTGCTTCTCCAGTTCAAGCAATCGACGCTTAAGCAAAACCGTCGTCAGCATCGCCGGCGTTTCATCAGCATGCAGCGACGACTGGATATATATCTTCTGTCCGCTATCCGCAGGACCAAAATGAAACGACACCAGTTCGCGGTGCGTGCCGATGGCCGGCGACAGAAGCGGAATCGATTGCTTATTCATGAGAGCAAAAAGCCTGGAGAAAAATATGAAGTGAGAAAATCAGTTGCCGTACGGATCGAAGTCGAAGTACTTCTTCGCAATCTGCGCGTACGTACCGTCCTTGCGCATCGAAGCAATCGCCTCGTTAATGGACGCCTGCACCGCAGTCTCATCCTTGCGCAGACCGATACCTACGCCGCGATCACCCATCGAAAGCGGCTCGCCGACAAACGCAAACCCCTTCCCCGCCGGCGTGCGCAAAAAGCCGTAGTCGGCTTCAACAGATCCGAGCAGCGCGCCATCGAGGCGACCGTTCTGCAAGTCGGCGAACACCTCATCCTGACTCTTGTACGCAACCACGTGCACGCCAAGCGGCGCCCAATTCTTCAACGCGTACCCTTCGAACTGCGTCCCCGACTGCACGCCGATCTGCTTGCCGGCCAACGCATTCAAGCCGCCCGCGAGCGCCGAACCTTGCCGCGCGATCAGCCGCGATTTGAACTGGAACAGCTTCGACGAAAACAGAATCTGTTGCTCACGTTTCTCTGTGATCGCCATCGACGAAAGGATCGCGTCGATCTTGCGCGCCTGCAGCGCCGGAATCATCCCCGAGAATTCGAGTTCGACCCACTGGCAATGCGCATGGATGCGCCGGCAGATCTCGTTGCCGAGATCGACGTCGAAACCTTTGAAGCTGCCGTCGGGCGCCTTGGAGTCCATCGGCGGATAGGTCGGATCGATGCCGAGGCGCAGCGTGGCGGGGTCGGCGGCAAACGCAGCACTGCTGAAAGCCAGCGCGGCGCTCAGGATCATCAGCGGAATTTTCATGGGAGGCGGGTGTGGGTTGGGCGGATTACTACTGGGCCATCCTATGCCGCCGTTGCGCCTCAAAGAAGTCCCGAAAGTAATATCATGATCACTTTTACCGATCACAGAGACTTCTCATGACGCTGACGATCTCCCAGCTACGCGCGTTCACCGCCGTTGCCGAGCACGGCAGCATTCGCGCGGCGTCGCGGGCGCTCGGTGTCGCCCAGAGCGGCATCACGCAGCAGCTGCAGAACCTCGAATCGATGCTGGGTGCGACTTTATTCACCCGCACGAACCGCGGCATCGCGCTAACCGCGCTCGGCCAGCGGCTCCTGCAGCGTGCCGGCGCGATTCTCGGCGAATGCGAGCGGGCCGAGCAGGAAGTGCAGCAGTTGCGTGGCGACTACGCGGGTGAGGTCACGTTCGGCATGACCACCGAGCCGCTGATCGATGCCTTCGCGCCGGTGCTGATGGAATTCCGCGCACGCTTCGAGCGGGTCGCGGTACATTTGCGCACCGGCACCTCGCGGATGATGATTTCGTGGATTCGCGAAGGTAGGCTCGATTTCGCCGTCGCGCTAGTGTCGAAGCACACCGATACGGCCGATCTGTCCGTGACGCCGCTCTATCCGTCCGATCCTGTGGTGGTCTGCCGTCGCGGTCATCCGAAAGCGGGTGCCACCTCGATTGCCGATCTCGTCGATTGCACGTGGGTGGCGACGCCCTCGCCGAATCTCACCGACGATCCGCAGGTCAATCGCCTGAACCATCTGTTCGAGAGCCACGGCCTGCCGCCGCCGAAAATCATCGCGACGGTAGAAGGTCTGTACGAGACGCTGCATCTGGTTGGCGCGACGGACTGCCTGTCGCTGGAGTCGTCGATCGTCGTCAAACGCGGACCGTTTGCGAGCACGCTCACGTCGATCAATGTGCGCGAACGGGCGGTCGAACAGAACGTCTGCCTGTTGCAGCGTGCGGCGATTCCCGTCACGCCAGCCGCACAGGAACTCGCGACGATGATTGCGTCGTACATGCGCACTGTGCGGGCGCGATGAGCGTTGGAGCATAAAGAGCCCAACGAGCGCTCGCAGCAACCACGCTCGACAAAATCAATCTGGCGTTTCGAGCGCGATCAGCTCCTCGATGGTCTGCCTGCGCCGAATCAACCGCGGCTTGCCGTTCTCCACCAACACCTCAGGCGCCAACGGCCGGCTGTTGTAGTTCGATGACATCGACGCGCCGTATGCCCCGGTGTCATGAAACACGACGAAGTCCCCTACTTCAGGAGCCGGCATGGAGCGGCTCGCGACAACACCACCCGCCTCCTGCGTGAACACGTCGCCCGCTTCACACAACGGCCCGGCCACCACGAAAGAGCCAGGCGGAGCTTCGCTCGGCATGCCATTACCCTTCACCACTGTCATCTCATGATGGCTGCCGTAAAACGACGGCCTCACCAGATCATTGAATCCCGCATCCACCAGAGCGAACTGCCGGTTCGGCCGCCGGTTCAGCGCGTGCACCTCGGCAACCAGCACACCCGCCTCGGCGACCAGAAAGCGCCCAGGCTCGATTTCGAGTCTCACGCGATGCCCAAGATGCGCTTCGATCTGCTTGCGCGCCGCATCCCAAAGGCGGAAATAATGCTCGACGTCGATCCGCGGTTCGCCTTCGCTGTACGGCACCGACAAACCGCCCCCGGCCGAAATCGCTTCGATATCGTGGCCTAAACCTTGCACCGCTTCGACCATCGCATCACACACGCGCGATAGATGCGTGTAGTCGACGCCGGAGCCGATATGCATGTGCAACCCGACCAGCTTCAAGCCGTAACGCCGCACTATGGCAATCGCCAACGGCACGTCGTCAAGCCAGATGCCATGCTTGCTATGCTCGCCGCCCGTGTTGGTCTTGTTGCTGTGACCGTGGCCGAAACCGGGATTGATCCGCAACCACACACGGTGACCTTCAGGTGCATGTCGTCCAACACGTTCAAGCATATCGAGCGAACCGGCGTTGACCGTGATGCGATGCTCGATCACTGTGGCCAGCGTCGCGTGATCAATGAGGTCAGCGGTAAACACCACGCCCTCAGGATCAGCGTCCGGCTGGAAACCCGCCGCTAGACTGCGCGCGATTTCGCCTAACGACACGGCATCGACCATCGCCCCTTCGTCGCGCATCAGCTTCAGGATATGCACGTTCGAACACGCCTTCTGCGCGTAGCGGATCACGTCGAAGCTGCGCAATTCGGCAATACGCTGGCGGATCACATCGGCGTCGTAGACCCAAAGCGGCGTGCCGTACTGATGCGCAAGTTCGACGAGTTGTGGTGGATTGAATGTGGTCACGGTTCGCGGCTCTCTATATCGAAGCATTAGTGAGCCACATGATGCTGAGAATCAGTCATTCAGTAAAATACCTATTCTTCGTGAATCCATTCACTTCTGATATACACATCATGGCGCTCACTCATCGACATATCGAAGTCTTCCGTGCGTTGATGACGGCAGGCAGCGTCACCAAAGCGGCCGAGATGCTCTTCACCTCGCAGCCCACGGTAAGCCGCGAGCTTGCGCGCATGGAACAGAGCATCGGTTTTGCTTTGTTCGAACGCGTGCATGGGCGGCTGCGTCCAACCATGTCCGCGTTGACGCTGTTCGATGAAATCAAGCGCGCGTATATCGGGCTCGAACGGGTGGCGTCCACGGCGGCAAGTCTGCGCGAGTTTCAGGGCGGCCAGCTTTCCATCATCGCGTTGCCCGCGTTTTCGCATTCGATCCTGCCAGGCGCCGCGAAACGTTTTCACGATGTACAGCCTGGCGTCAGCCTCTCGATCGCAACGCAGGAATCGCCGTTTCTCGAAGAATGGCTAACCGCGCAGCGCTATGACCTCGGCTTGACCGAACACGGCGCGCCGCCTGCTGGAACACGCCTGACGCCCTTGCTCGAAGTAGACGAGGTCTGTGTGCTGCCCGATGGGCATCCATTGCTCGCCAAGCGCGCGATCGATTTGAAGGACTTCGCGAATCAGCCCTTCATCAGTCTGTCGTCGAACGATCCATACCGGATTCAGATCGACGAAGCCTTCACGCAAGCCGGCATCGCGCGCCGCCAGATGATCGAGACGCCCACCGCCGTCTCCGTGTGCAGCTTCGTGCGGCAAGGTCTCGGCGTGGCCATCGTCAATCCGCTTACTGCATTGGATTTCGCGGGCCGCAATCTGCATATCCGGCCGCTCGCCGTGTCACTGCCGTTTCGCGTGAGTGTGGTTCATCCGGAGCATCGCCCAAGCCATCCGCTGGCCGGCGCGTTCGTCGAAGCGCTGCAAAGCGAGGCCGCCGCGTTAAGAATAGAATTAAAAACCCACTCAAAACGCAAGCAGCAATAAAGGCGCTACTCGACTAACAAACCGCGCCACGTTCGCCCATCAACCGGAGGTTCCCAAATGATGAATCGAGACAATCCCGTCTGGCTGATTACAGGCTGTTCCACCGGCTTCGGCCGCGAGTTGGCGAGGCTGGTGCTTGAGCGCGGCTGGCGCGCGGTGGTCACCGCACGCGACGCGTCGAAAGTGAAAGATATCGCCGAAGCACACGGCGATCGCGCGTTGGTTCTCCCGCTCGACGTAACGAACCGCAAGCAGATCGACGATGTAGTCGCGCAGGCCAAGCAGCATTTCGGGCGCATCGACGCGCTCGTCAATAACGCGGGTTACGGCTATCTGGCCGCGATCGAAGAAGGCGAGGACGACGAAGTCCGCGCCATGTTCGAGACCAACGTGTTCGGTCTGGTCGACATCACGAAGGCCGTGCTGCCGATCATGCGTGAGCAGCACAGTGGCTTGATCGTGAATGTGTCGTCGATTGGCGGCATCACGAGTTTCGCCGCGACCGGTTATTACCACGCCACCAAATACGCGGTGGAAGGTTTGTCCGAATCGCTCGCGACGGAAGTGAAGCCGCTCGGCATCGACGTATTGATCGTCGAACCCGGCCCGTTCCGCACGAACTGGGCGGGTCCGTCGATCAAGCAATCAGCGACGGAGATCGACGACTATACGGCCACGGCCGGTGAGCGCCGCAAACAGACCGAGGCGCGCAGCGGCAAGCAGGCGGGTGATCCGGTGCGCGCCGCCCAGGCAATCATCGACGCCGCGCTGTCAGACAAGCCGCCGCTGCGTTTGCTGCTCGGCAAGGCCGCGCTCGAACTGGCGCGCAAGAAGCTCGACTTCATGCGCGGTGACTTCGATGCGTGGGAGGCCACGACGGTCGGCGCGGATTTTCCGGCTTAAAACTCGACCAACGCAAAATCTTCCTTGCCCACGTCGCACAGTGGGCAACGCCAGTCGGCCGGGACCTCTGCCCAGCGGGTGCCCGGCGCGATACCTTCTTCCGGCAAGCCGGCGGCTTCGTCGTAGATCCAGCCGCAGATCACGCAGACCCATTGTTTGAAGTCGTCCGCAGGCGCTGCGCTTTCTTCCGCGGCATGTGGCGCATCGACCAGGCGCGACGCCGCCGCCATCTCATCAAGGCTCACAACCAAAGGCGCGGCGGTACCTGCACTACTTTCAGCAAGACGTGCCTGCAGGCTTTCCAACAGCCGTTGCGCTTCGACTTGCGTCAAATCGATCCAGTACGGATCGCCGGCGCCGTCGTTGAGCCGTTCGGGAGAAAACTGGATTTCTACAGCGACGCCCTTCTTGTACATGGCAAATCGGAATATCGATGAAGCCGGCAGCGAGCGCCGGCATAGGGTCGGATGCTTGAAGCGAGGGCTTCGTGGCGGGGTCAGGCGAACTGGTTCAGCACGATCGCAGCGATCAGTCCGGCGGCGCCGATGAGGCCCAGCAGTTGCAGCAGAGTGAGGGATTTACGGGAGGCGGTGGGGATGTGTTGCGTAGTCACGAGGCGTTCTTAAAGATTGGAAAAAGCGAAATGGTACACGGGTCGGAGGTCGGCGCATCTCGATTGGCGCAAACCTTGGCGTGTCAGATGCCATTATCGCTGCTCGATCGGCCTGAATTCCCTACCGGGTGGAGATGGATTCATTCTCCACCGGGCGGAAAGCCTGCCTACGAGAGCGCCACCTCGCCAGCACGCTCAGACACCGCCGCCACGATCGCGGCAACGGCCGAAACGCCAAAAGAACTCGAATATCAGGTATTCGACAATGGGTTGCCGTGACGCGAATCCCAGAAGCGGATCACTGCGGCGCCACCCGTGCCGGCGCCCACCACCTGATCCGGCGCGCCGCTTTCGCGCAACAAGGCGCGTAGTTCGTTGATGACCGGAAACACCTCGTGATTCCAGTCCGCGCCCTGCGAATCGTGCGCACGCTGTTCTGCTTCGACGATCTCGCGGTCTTCCTTGAAAATGCGTTCGGTGAACCACACGAGCAGCGGCCACGCGAGATTCAGCACGCCGGGAATGCCCGGTTTGCGAATCGATAGCAGGCCAAAGGTGCGGTTCGTGCGCTGCTCACGATCGAGTGGCACGTAGACGATCCATAAGTCCATCACCAGCGTCTGATCGGACGTGCGAATCTGCAGCGTCTGATACGGATACTCGGTGCGGATCGTCATCACGTCCTTGTCGTTGTCGCCACCGGTCTTGCGGCTCTGGCCGAACACGATCGCTTCGCCGATCGGCTGCTGGCCGGCCATGCGCGCAAACGTGTAATCGACTTCGACCCAACCCTCACCGCGCCGCCGGCCCAGCGAACGGGCGCGCATCTGACCCATCTGGCGGCGATGCAGGAACTGATGGTTCATATCCATCAGATTCTCGTGCATGAACGAATAGTGGCAATTCACGGGACGGCCGAAACGGCGCGTCTTGTACTTCTTGTCGGATACGGAGCTGAACGCGGGTAGCGGCCGTTCTTCGGCCAACTCGGCGTTGCCGGGAAACACGAAAATCAGGCCTTCGACTTCGCGGCACGGATAAGAACGCACGCCGTTGGGCAGACGGTCGCGGCCCAGATACGGCACGTCGATGCAGGTGCCCGAACAATCGTAGGTCCAGCCGTGATACCCGCAGCGGATCGATTCGCCGTCCACCACGCCCTGATGCAACGGTACCTGGCGATGCGCGCAACGGTCTTCGAGCGCAAATACCTTGCCGGACTCCGTACGCGCCAGCACGATCGGCTCACCCGCGAACGTCACACCATGCGTCTTGCCCCGCTTCACCTCATGCGACCACGCGAGCGGATACCAGTAATCAGGGTGAATACCTACGCGCCGCAGATCGCGCACTGGGGCGTCGTTGGCGGCCTGATCCGGCGCGTGTGGTTTCGCGCCTGTTGAGGCGTGGGTTTGCGCGGCTGCATGAGCCGGCGACGTATCGACCGGCGCATCGACGGTGTCTTGTTCGAGCGGGGGAACAGCATGCATAGGTGGAGCCTCCGTGCACGAGCGGATAGAAGGTGGTCGCCCTGCAATTCGCGGGCCGACATCGCCGTACAGTCTACTCGAAGCCGAAGCGGCATGGTTCCCCCGCCTGCATGCCATGTCCGGCTCACCGCCCGTTGGGTGGGCGAGCCAGTCTTCCGACCTATGTGCCTCTGACTTTGACCAGACGATTGGCGCCTAGCTTTCGTCGCGCGTCACGAGCCCGGAGCGGCGTTGCACGCCCCACGAGCGTCCGCCGCGCAGGAAATGCAGCCAGCCGAGCAGCGCGCCGACGTGCCGCACCAGCTGGAACGTGAACGGCTCGGCGATCGCTGCGAGCACCGCCATCGACAAACTGGAGCCGGTGCGGTGACCAGTCCAGCGGCGATACAGATGGATGCACCAGAGATAAAACGCGAGGTCGATCGCCGTCTTGAGGCCGATCACGCTGAAAATCGACACGACGATCGCGCCATGCCCGCCGAACAGAAAGCCGAGCAGCAGCGCGAAGGCGGTCAGCCCGTAGATCGGCTGCATCGTATCGATGGCCTTAACCGGCAGCATCAGCATGCCCATCGTGCCGTAGCGCGGATTGCCGGTCATGTCGCGGTTCCAGTACTGCGTTTGCAGGAAGCCCGCAAACCAGCGGCGGCGCTGCCGCAGGAAACTGCCGAGGTTGTCCGGCGCGTCGGTGTGCGCATGCGCATCACCGACCACACGCACGTCCCAGCCGAGATCATGATCGACCGAATAGCGGCGCAGCCGATGAATCAGTTCGTAGTCTTCGACTAGGCACTGCGGATCGAAACCGCCCACGTCGACCAGCGCGTCGCGCCTGAACGAGGCGAAGGCGCCGGAAATCAGCAGCAGACTGTCGGCGCGCATCCACGCAAAACGGGCGATGAAGTTGCGCATGTACTCGTAGGTCTGGAACCACTGGAACACGCGGCCCGACACCGATTTGCCGCATACCGGCACCAGAATGCCGGCCGCCGCGACCAGCTTCGGCTCGCTCGCGAAGGCGGCGCGCATGGCGTAGGTGGCGTCGTCGTCGAGCAGTGTGTCGGCGTCAACGGTCATCACGGTCTCGGTGGTCATGACCATGATGGCGGCGTTCAGCGCACGCGCCTTGCCACCGTGCGGCACGCGCAGCCAGTACAGATTCGGATACAGCGAACTCGGCGCGCTCAACACGCCGTCAGCGGCGGCAGTGAGGCCGAAGCGTTCGGTGAGCAGCGCATGGGTGGCATCGGTGGAGCCGTCGTCGGCGATCACGATTTGTGCCGGGCCATGCGTCTGGCGCAGCAACGCGGCGAGCGTCACCGGCAATACCGTCGCCTCGTTATGCGACGCGACGATCACACCCATGTCCGGCAAGTTGCGCGCATCGAAGTCCGGCTCGAGCGGCGGCGTGGGCCGCATCAACGGCAGCGTTTTCCAGGTGACGAACGCGAGCAGCAAGGTGTCGTACACGACGTACGCAATGCCGGTCGACCACGCCACCACACCTTGCAGAAAGAATGCGCGGGCGAACAGCAACAACCACAGCACGACGACGCTGAAATGAATCAGCGTGCTCAGCAGCGTAGTGGGACGCGGCAGTATGCGCGGCGATGCGAGGGCGAGCGCCTGTTCCAGAGTTTTCTTCAAAATGACTGCCGAGTCCGTCGTTGGTGGTTATTAGATAGAAAGCAGCGCGGCGATGCTTACGGCACCATGCGTTTCAGAACCGACTTGCGATCGATCCACTGATGTTTCAGCGCGCCGCCGATATGCATTGCCAGCAACGCATACAGCGCGTAGCCGAGCCAGGTATGCAAGGCGCCGAAGCGATCGTGCAGTGTCTCCTTGAGCACCGGGTCGAGATTCATCACATAGCCGATGCGCGGCCAGGGAAACAGATTGAACAGATGCATGGGATGCGTGGCGGCGTCTTTCCACGCGGAATCGTGCAGCCAGCCGGAAAGCGGCAGCGCAATCATCAGCAGGTACAGCAAGAAATGGGCAACGTGCGCGGCGATCTTTTCCCACGACGGAAACTCACGCGGCAACGGCGGCGGCTTGTGCGTCACGCGCCACAAGATGCGCATCAGCGCGAGACCAAGCACCGTGATACCGATCGACTTATGCGTGTCGACCACCGGACGCACCCAGTCGTCGGGCCATGATTCCGCAGTCAAGCCGAGTACGACATTGCCGATCATCAGCAGCGCGATCAGCCAGTGCAGCGTTATCGCCGTGCGGGTATAGCGCGACACCAGCGGCGTGCCGGTTGAATCGGTCAGGGAGTCGGCGTGAGTATTCATCGGTCGTTCCGTCTGCAAGTGGTTTTCTGGCGAAAGCTGTTTGAAAATTCGGCCGTGCCGCAGCAGGCCTGATCTCGACGCCGGTATGAAGCAAACGCATTAGTTTGCCGTTTTATTCCGCCAGGCGCTTAATTGTGTGTTTCCGATTATTTCGAGGTATTTTGACGGCGCGAGGCGAATCATTCCTGGAGCACCGCGCGAACCCGCGCCCGCAAAGTCGGCAATACATCCGCTTCGAACCACGGATTGCGCTTGAACCAGGCGATATTGCGCGGCGATGGGTGCGGCAGCGGTATTACATGAGGGCCGAAATCTCGCCAGCGCAGCAGCGTGTCGGTCAGCGTCGGCCCGAATGCGTCACCGAGGCCAAAACGCTGTGCGTATTGGCCAATCAGCACCGTGAGCCGCACCTCGCGCAACTGGGCGAGCAAAGCCTGATGCCAAAGCGCGGCGCATTCGGGCCGCGGCGGCAAATCGCCACTCGCGCCTCTGCCCGGAAAGCAGAAACCCATCGGCACGATGGCAAATTTCGAGGCGTCGTAAAAGGTCTCGTCGGAAACCTCGAGCCACTTGCGCAAACGTGCGCCACTCGCGTCGCTCCATGGAATGCCCGAAGCATGCACGCGCGCACCGGGTGCCTGCCCGATGATCAGAATGCGCGACTCGGCCGACGCCACGACGACCGGCCGCGGCGCATGCGGCAGCATCGGCGCGCAGACCGTACAGGCGCGAATGTCGTGCAACAACGTATTCAGTGAAATGGGTTTCCTTGCAGTCATACCGAGGCGCGGGTCAGGATTCGGTATAGCGTTTTACAAACCGATAGTGTCCCACGCCCCACTCATTCCCGTTTGCGTAGCCGAACAACTCGGCCACAGCCATATAGAACATCCGCCACCGCTGAAACCATACAGCCGCATCGCGCGCGCCATAGGTATGGACCAGCATCGGCATCACTCGGTCGCGCGCTGCGTCGAGCGCGGCGAGCCAATGATTCGCCGTACGCTCGTAGTGCGTGCCGTTCACCCACCACTGCCGCTCCATCCGCAGATCGTCCTGAAAGTTCAGCAGGAGCGCTTCGGAGGGCATCGTGCCACCGGTGAAAAAGTACTTCGACATCCAGTCGTTGCCGTCCTGCACCTCGAAGTGATACGCAAGCGTGCGATGCACGAAGATATGCACGAACAGCTTCGCGTCGCAGCGCATCCAGCGTGAAATCTTGGCGAGCAGCAGCCCGTAGTTCTTCATATGCTCGAACATCTCGATCGACACCACGCGATCGAAGCCGCCGCCAAGCTGCGCTTCGTCGAATTCGAAATCGACGACATTGCCCGTGACCACCGAGAGGTTGTGCAAACCGAACTCCGCCGCACGCGCTTCGATGAACGCGCGCTGCCCATGCGAATTCGACAGCGCGACGATCTGCGCGTTTGGATAATGCGTCGCAAGCCACAACGACAACGAACCCCATCCGCAGCCGAGATCGAGAATCCGCTGACCGTCAGCCAGTTCCGCGCGTTCGGCGTAGCGCTCGAGCATCGCCGCTTCTGCTTGCGCGAGCGTCTCGTTGCCGGTTGGGTACAAACAGCTCGAATACTTGAGATGCGGTCCGAGATGCGCGTGGAAGAACGACGCCGGCACCTCGTAATGCTGCGTGTTGGCGGCCTGCGTTTCGATGGCGATCGGGCTTGAACGCAAGTCGCCCAGCAGACGGTTGAGCCGTTGTGCGCGCACCTCGCCGTTGTCGATCGCTTCGTCGCGCAAACGCTGGCGCATCAACTGACGCATGCCGAAACGGATCACGCTGTCGGGCAGCCAGCCGCGTTCGCAGCTCTGGATCAGCCAACCGTCACCAGGTTCGGTGGGCGACGAAGGCGGCATTGTATGGTCGGTGGTGGAAAGGCTCATGAGGCTCACTCCCTATCGTCTTTTCTGGACTTTCGCGCCGCGGCTGGCTCATCTCAATGCCGCGGCGGCCACGGAATCAGCGCGCTGGTGGTACGCATGTAATCGGCGTAACCGGCGCGCCTTTTCGCCATGCTTTCTTCGAGCAACGGAATGCCGGAGAGCTTCAGCAGCAGAAACGCCATCAGCACCGGCGGCAACAACGTGAACCAACCCCAAGGCGTGCCGATCGACAGCGCGATGTAAGCAAGCCAATGCACGCATTCAAAGAAGTAATTCGGATGCCGTGAATAGCGCCACAAGCCAACGCGGCACACGGTGGTGTGATTGGCCGGGTCCTGCGCGAAGCGCTTGAGTTGCCGGTCCGCGATACCTTCGCCGACTACCGATGCGATCCACACCACCACCGCCAGCACGATCCAGCCGATGGCCGGTGCGGTACTCCGGTACGACGGCACCAGAAATGCGATCGACAGCAGCATCGAAATCACGACTTGCACCTGGAAAAACCAGAACATCTTGCTGGCTGCCTTGTCGCCCCATTCTTCACGAAAGCGCCGATAGCGCGCGTCTTCCGGTTTGCCGAAATTGCGTTTCCACAGATGCGTGCCGAGCCGCACGCCCCAAACCAGGCCACCCAGCGCAGTCAGTGCGCGCGATACCGGATCGCCGTTGCCGAGCACAGCGTAAAGCACCGCGACCAGTCCGAGCGAATAGGCCCAGACCGGGTCGACCATGCCGGCGTTCCCGGTCTTCAACTGCCATACCCAGACGGCGCTGAAGATCACGATGAGCGCCATCAGGGCGATCACGGCGGCGGCAAGTGGCGACATGGGGTCCTCATTCGATGGCGATGCGGGTTATACGCTGTGAGGGCGCGATCGGATGCGCGAGGGCGTGGCGTCCGATACGCCCATCGCTAGTCCTTGTCACCCGGCGAAGAGAAGCCCGCTTTACCCAACTGGTCAGGCCGCTGCGGTACGCGCCTGAAACGCGACGTGTCGTAGCCCATTGCATCGAGCCGCCCGAGCAGCGCCCGATAGGTGTCGTCGCTCATGTCGCGCTCGCGCGAAAAAATCCAGCCGAGGTTTTTGCCGGGGTAACCCAGAATCGTGTAGCGATAATCGGGGTCGACGTAGAGCGTCAGTTGCGTCACGTGAACCGGCCAGAACAGTTGCACGCTCCATTCGCCGCCTTCTTTGCCGGGCACGGGCGTGTCGAGGAACTGATAGTGCTTTTCGGGCGCGTCGAAACTCTTCTTGCGGCCGTAATACGAATCGTCGATCTTGCCATCGGGCCGCAATTTCCATTCCGCGCGGCTACCCACCATGTCCCGCTCTGCGAAGTACGGAATGTTCGCGATGATGTACCAGGTCCCCATATAGCGCGGCAGGTCTAGCGGCACCGTTGTGAGCGGCGCACTGGCGCGCGGGTTGGGATTGGGTGGATCGTTGGAGCACCCCGTGAGGGACAGCAGCAGAACGGTCGCAAGAGCAACGGCGGTATAGACAACACGGCGCATGGCGGTGGCCTCGAACGTAGCGGTATTAAGCGTATTACGTTCGACGCGGCCGGATGGATGCGTACGGGCGGGATCTGGAGCCCCAACGCCAGCCTGTTCGGCGAAGTTAGGCGTCCGCGGCCCGATAGCGGTATCGTGTCGGCAACGCTTGCCCCTCCGAATTTTCCGCCCATGCCGACTCGCTTCAACGCCGCTTTCACCGCCCTGCTCGCCGCCGCCTTGTTCGGCGCGACCACGCCGCTCGCCAAGGCGCTGCTCGGCTCGCTGTCGCCGTTTTTGCTGGCCGGACTGTTCTACCTCGGCAGCGGCACAGGCCTTGCCGCCGTGATTCTGGCGCGCCGCCTGAAAGGTCAGGCGGACGGGCAGCCGACCAGTCACCACCGCTTCCCGGTGCGCGAAGTGCCGTGGCTCGCCGGCGCGATCGTGGCCGGCGGTGTCGCGGGGCCGGCGCTGCTGATGCTCGGCCTGAAAACGACGCCGGCCGCCACCGGCTCGCTGCTGTTGAATCTCGAAGGCGTATTCACCGCGTTGATCGCGTGGATCGTGTTTCGAGAGAACGTCGACATCCAAGTGTTCCTGGGCATGGCCGCGATCGTCGCGGGCGGGGTGGCATTGTCGTGGCAGCCCGGCGCGGCCGGCCTGCCGCCCGGCACACTGCTGCTGGTCGGCGCCTGCGCCTGCTGGGCAGTCGACAACAATCTCACGCGCAAGGTGTCGACTCACGACGCCATGTTCATCGCCTGCATAAAAGGACTCGTGGCCGGTTCGGTCAACGTGACGCTCGCGCTCACCCTCGGCGCCGCATGGCCCAAGGCCACGATCGTCGCGCTCGCCATGCTGACGGGTTTCGCGGGTTACGGCGTAAGTCTCGTGCTGTTCGTCGTCGCACTGCGCAATCTCGGCACCGCGCGTACCGGCGCCTATTTCTCGGTCGCACCGCTATTTGGTGTGACCTTATCGTGGCTGCTGTGGCCGGAGATGCCGCCGCCGTTATTCTGGGTGGCCGCTGCCCTGATGACGCTGGGTGTCTGGCTGCACATCCGCGAACGACACGAGCATCCGCACACGCATGCCCCGCTGGATCATACCCATCGGCATCGGCACGACGCGCATCACCAGCACGAGCACGATTTCGCCTGGGACGGCCACGAGCCGCACACGCATCCGCATTCCCATGCGCCAATCACGCATGCGCACGCGCATTTCCCAGATATTCATCATCGGCATACACATTGATTTCTCGGATCACCGCGTGGTGCGGGCGCTTGCTGCAGCGCAAGACAAAAATCTCTGTGGAACGGTTCGTGCGATAGACCGATTCAATTGGCATCGTGGCCAATCGCATCCTCTAATGAAACTCCCGTCGTGCGCCCGTTCCCGGCAACCCTGCCGGTCCACCCCGCCTGCCCCGGAGAGTTCCATGTCCCAACCCGAGCCTAATGTCGACGAAGTGGTGAGAAGCATTGCAGAGGAAACCGATACCCCGACGGAAACGGTTTCGAAGATGTATGCAGACACACTGGCCGACTACGGGCACGAAGCGCGTGTATTCGATTACGTGCCGCTGTTCGCCGCGAAGAAAGTACGCGACAAGCTGCGCCATCCGTCGAAACACAAACACTGACACGGCGGCGCGCGGAGACCACCCCCTGCCTGGTAGCACGCTGGATCGACCCCGCTGGCACGCGCGGCGATTCTTCAGTTCAGAACATATACCGGATTATTTTTCGCGTTGCCAGAACGCGTACCGGTTTATTTTTCCCACTGCTAGACTCTGACCCGGATACATCGACTCGGGGGAAGTTGGCATGCGGGTGACAATCGTAGGCGCGGGCATTGCCGGCTTGAGCACAGCGTGGTCGCTTGCGAAGCTGGGACACGACATCACGCTGATCGAGCAGGGCTCGATTCCAAACCCACTTGCCGCCTCGGGCGACCGGAGTCGCATGATCCGTCGCGCGTATGGCGATGCCGACGGCTACGCACGCACCATCGCCGAAGCATTCGATAGTTGGGATCTGCTGTGGAATGACCTGGGCGTGTCCCACTATGCGAACTGCGGCGTGCTCGGCATTTCGCAACACGCAGGCGATGGCGCCGAACAATTTCGCACCGGTCTCGACCGGATGAAATTCGAGTACGAACAACTCGACCCGCGCGAAGCGGCCGAGCGTTACCCGTTTCTCGACCCCTCCACGTTTCGCTACGCCTACCTCGATCAGGATGGCGGCGCGCTGTTTAGCGAACGCATCGCACGCGACATGAAAGCGTGGCTCAAGATGCGCGGCGCCGAAATTCGCACGCATACCAAGGTGCTCGCAGTCGATGCGCATGCGGCCTCCGTGCGCATCGAAGACGACACGATCATTCGCGCCGACCGCCTCGTGGTCACCGCCGGCGCGTGGACGCTGCAACTGTTCCCCTCGCTCGCCGAAAACCTGATGACTTATCGCAACGTGGTCGCCTATATGGAACCACCCGCAGATCTGGCGGACGCATGGTCGAATGCGCCCGCTATCGTCGATATTGGCGGCGCCAGCAGCGGTTACGTGCTGCCGCCAATCGACTGTGTCGGCCTGAAGTTCGGCGCCAGTGTGCACAGATCACGTGCGCCCGATCCTGATGCCAATCGCATCGCGGCGCCCGGAGAAGGCGATAGTCTGCGCCGGTTGTTTTCACCGCCGTTCAGCCGCATCGACGACTATACGGTCACCGAAGTAAAAACCTGCGCTTACACGTTCACTGCGGACGAACGCTTTTTTTCGAAGCGAATCGGCAACACGCTGGTGGTGTCGGCATGCTCGGGCCACGGCTATAAATTCGGCGCGGCAGTCGGGCGCCGGGTCGCGCAAGCGCTGGATACAGAGGATGACGCTGGGCTCTCGCATTGGCTCAGGACGGAAGCGGTCTAGATTTCTTTCGTCACAAGAATACGATGTTCGTTCGTTCGCGATCTAGCGTAGTGCGCGCACCACGGCGGCGAGTCGCGCCACCAATGCATCGGCTTCGTGCGGTTTGACGCCCGCGTAGCCGAGCATGAAGCCGTTGTAGCGCGCGGCGTCTTTAGCAGGCGGCTGACAAAACGCACTGAGCGCAGCGATATGCAAACCGTGCTCGCGTGTCACTGCGCTCACGTCCTGGTCGCGCAGCGGCACATCAAGTCGCATCGTCAGATGCATCCCGCCGCCGTCGGACGAGACCGTCACAAGGTCGCCCATATGCCGCTCGATCGCATTCACCAATGCGGAGCGGCGCTGCTGGTACAGCCGCCGCATGCGCCGAAGATGCCGCGCGTATTTCCCACTATCGATGAAATCCGCTAACGCGATTTGTTCCGCCACGCGCCCTTGCCGGGCGATCTCGCTGAGCGCCTCGTCAATATCCGCGACGAGGTGCGCCGGCACGACCATGAAGCCCATCCGCAGCGCCGGAAACATTGTCTTGCTGAAAGTACCGAGGTAAATCACTGGCGTGTCGGCTGCGAGGCCCTGGATCGACGGCAACGGTGGACCGCTGTGGCGCAGTTCGCTGTCGTAGTCGTCTTCGATGATCCACGCGCCGCGCGCCACCGCATTCTCGATGATCGACCAGCGCCGCTCGAGGCTCAGCACGCTGCCGAGCGGATATTGGTGCGACGGCGTGATGTACATCAGGCGTGGGGGCGTCTGTTCCCAGTGATCGGGCGTCGGCGCCATGCCGGCCGCGTCGACGGGAATCGGCACCAGTTGTAAACCAGCGGCCTGGAATGCGGCCTTCGCGCCGTGATAGCCGGGATCCTCGACCCAGACACTGTCGCCGGGGTCCGCCAGCATGCAGGCGCATAGATCGAGACTCGCCTGCGTGCCTGAGGTGATGAACACCTGCTCCGCCGAACACCGCACACCACGCGACACGCGCACGTATTCCGCAATCGAGCGGCGCAATGCGGGGTGTCCGGCGTTGTTGCCGTAACCGAGTTCCCGTGGCTCGACCGCGCGCCATGCGCGCTCCATCGAGGCACGCCATTGCGCAAGCGGAAATTCATCGAGTGCGGGCACGCCGGGACGAAACGGCGTGGGGTCGTCGGGATTCGTGCGCTCGCGCGGCAGATCGGCGACGCGGCGCGACAGATGGTTTTCAGGCGTCTGCACGCTGCCGCTTGCTGCGGAGATCGAAGCGCCCGAACCGCTCACCATGCTGACGATAGAACCATGCCGGCTCGCCGTGATGAAGCCCTCGTCGGTAAGCCGCTCGTACGCGTAGAGCACCGAGTTGCGCGCAATGCCCAATTGTTCGGCAAGCGCTCGCGTAGCAAGAAGACGGCTGCCGTGGCGGATATCGCCATCGAGAATCGCGCGACGCAGACTCTCGTAGAGCAAGTCCTGCTGTGTAAGCTTGCGCCCACCCATTGCGCGTTCGACGTTCGACATCAACAGACCGTAGTCCAATTTCGTGGCTCCAAATTCTGGTCGTATTGTGGAGCTAACAATGGTGCCACAAATTTCTTATGCTGACGGTTCTGGAGTCGCCGAATACTCTCGAGAGAGGCCCTTGCCATGAATACGCATGCACGTCACGCCGTCACCGCACGCCTGCGCTATGGCGCCGCGGTGAAGTGGTGCGTGGCGCTGGCGTGCGCGGCTTATGCCTACGGGCTGCTCGAGCCGGCGGCAACGGCACGTGCGAGCCTGGATGCCTGCGTGAACGAAAATCTGGAGCAGCACAGTAGCGCAGCCGGCGCAGCTTCAGCAACGTCCGCAACACCTACTGCAGAAGAAGAGCGCGAGCAGGCGTTCAGCGCGGCCGTCTATGCTTGTTCAACTCAGCCTTAGCAGCGACGACGCACTCGCCCTCAACCATCACCACACAAGGAGCCACACCCATGTCCGACGCGATTCAAATCCGCCCCGTCACGCCCGCCGACTTCGACGCATGGCTGCCGCTGTGGGACGCCTACAACGCGTTCTACGGCCGCTCGGGCGAAACGGCATTGCCGCGCGAAATCACGCAAGTCACATGGGGCCGTTTCTTCGACGCCTACGAGCCCATGCACGCGATGGTCGCCGAACGCAACGGCCAGTTGCTTGGCCTCGTGCACTTCCTGTATCACCGTCACACGACCATGGTTGCACCGACCTGCTATCTGCAAGATCTCTATACGCTGGAAGCCGAGCGCGGTAAAGGTGTCGGCCGTGCATTGATCGAAGCAGTGTATGCACGCGCCAAGGCCGACGGTCTGCAACGGGTCTACTGGCAAACGCATGAGACGAATCACACGGCAATGAAGCTGTACGACAAGGTCGCCGATCACTCCGGTTTCGTGGTGTACCGCAAGGCGTTGTGACGTTGTGATACAGCGCAGCAGGCCCGCCTGGCGGGCTTTGCGTCCCCGCTTCGCATCCCCTTCTCGCGTCGCCATTCTTGCGCGGCCACACATCGCATTCGCATGGCCGGCGGCCCATCCAGCCGGCATGCGTAGCGCATCGCCCTCATCGACACACACCGCATTCGTTCCCTTCGCCGCTCAAGTTTGCAGGCAGCCTGCCGTTATCGCCATTGGACGGAGCGCCATCTGGCTCCCACGCGACCTTGGGCGATCTCCCCACGAAGGGGCGCAAAACGAATCGGAAACTGTACATGCCTTCGATCATCGGCATCGATCTTGGAACCACGCATAGTCTTGCGGCCGTCTGGCGCAATAACGAGGCTGCTCTCATCCCGAACGCACTGGGCGATGTGCTGACGCCGTCGTGCGTCTCGATCGATGACGACGGCTCGATCCTCGTCGGCCGCCCCGCCCATGACCGCTTGCATACGCATCCCGAACGCACCGCCGCCAACTTCAAACGCTACATGGGCACGAATCGCAACGTGTCGCTCGGCGTACAGACACTGCGCCCTGAAGAACTGTCTTCGCTGGTGCTCAAATCGCTGAAAGCCGATGCCGAAGCGTTCCTCGGCGAAACGGTAAGCGACGCCGTGATCGCCGTGCCCGCCTATTTCAGCGACGCGCAACGCAAGGCCACGCGCATCGCCGGCGAACTCGCCGGGCTCAATGTGCTGCGCCTCGTCAACGAACCGACCGCGGCCTCGCTCGCGTACGGCGTGCATCAGCGCGACAGCGAACGCAAGTTCCTGATCTTCGATCTGGGCGGCGGCACGTTCGATGTCTCGGTGCTCGACTTCTTCGAAGGCGTGATGGAAGTGCGCGCCAGCACGGGCGACAATTTTTTGGGTGGCGAGGATTTCACGGAAGCGCTCGTCGAGTTGTTCTGCCAGCGCAATCGCCTTCAAGTCAAATCGCTTACTCCGATTGCCGCACAACGTCTGCACCAGCAGGCCGAACGTGCGAAGCGTCTGTTCACGCAGAGCGGTGCCGATAGCGTCACGCTCAAGCTCACGGTTGGCGATGATGAGCACAGCCTCGAACTCGACGCGTTGGCCGCGGAACGGACCTGCGAGCATTTGTTGCAACGTCTGCGCAAACCGGTCGAGCGAGCGTTGCGCGATTCGAAGATCGCCGTGGATGCGCTCGATGAAATCATCCTCGTCGGCGGCGCCTCGCGTATGCCGATGGTGCGCAAGCTGGTCTCGAAGATGTTCGGCCGTTTGCCCGCCGCCAATCTGAACCCGGACGAAGTCGTCGCGCTCGGCGCTGCTGTGCAGGCGGGGCTTGTCACGCGGGACGCAGGTCTCGATGAAATGGTGCTGACCGATGTCGCGCCGTATAGCCTCGGCATCGATACTGCGATGCAGGTCAGTGCCAATCAATATGTGCCCGGGCACTACTTGCCGATCATCGAGCGCAATACGATCGTGCCGGTGAGCCGCATGCAGCGTATTTTCACTGTGAGCGACCGTCAGCAGGTGTTGAGCATCAAGGTGTTCCAAGGGGAAGCGCGCTTGACCGTCGACAACGTTCCGCTCGGTGAGTTCACGCTTGAAGTGCCCGTCAAGCCAGCCGGCCAGGCGGGTGCGGATGTGCGCTTCACCTACGACGTCAACGGCGTGTTGGAAGTGGAAGCCACTGCGTTTCCCGGCGGCGTGAAGCGAGCTATGGTGATCGAAGAAAACCCCGGCGTGCTGACGCCGGAAGAAATCAGCGAACGACTCGCGGCATTGGCTGCGTTGAAGATCCATCCGCGCGATCAACTGGAGAATCGCACGCTGCTCACGCGCGCTGATCGTGTCTATGAGGAAACGCTGGGGGAGCATCGGCAATATCTGGCCGCGCATATCGCGCGCTTCCAGTCGCTGCTCGAACGGCAGAATGCCGAGGAAATCGCCCATGCGCGCAGTGAACTGAGCGCGCTGCTGGATCGCTTCGATGTGCACGTGACGTACTGATCGGCTATGGATATGACTTCAGCCCACCACTGGCCGTGGGATGTGCTCGGCATTGCGGCGAACGCCGACGAGCGTACCGTGCGCCGTGCTTATGCGCGTCTTTTGAAACAGCAACGTCCGGATGAGGATGCTGAGGCGTTTCAGCGGCTTCGGTATGCGTATGAGTCGGCTTTGCAGATGGCGAGCGGCGGCGGTGCTGCGGTGGCGATAGCCGCGGTGCCTGCTTCAGTGCCGGGACCTGTATCGATGCCGGTCCCGGTGCCCAACCCACCGCCTGAAGCACATCTTCGCGAACACGACGCCTTCGAAAGCGCCGTGCAGTTGTGGCAGCACTTCGTCTCGCAACGGGATCAGCTCGAGTCACGTCGTTCGCTGCAGGATCTATTTGCGGCCATCGTTAATATTCAGATGCGCGATGAACTCGAGTGGCAGGCGCTGGTTCATTGTCTGAACGAAGATACGCCCGCCACGCTGCGCATGAACCTGAGTGCGGTCCTGGGATGGCGGGACAACGCCGCGCATCTGCGGCGGCGCAACGCGGCCATCGCAACCCTCGCGCTAGACCGCGTATTCGCCGACGAGGACTACAACTCGCTACGCTTGCGCTTCACGAATGCAATGGCGCTGCTCGAAGGGCCTCAACCTCCGTTGGCGACCGGCGCACACGCACTGCTGCGCGCTGGCGTGCGCACCGAGATGGAACAGTTGCTGACTGCGCTCAGTCGCTATCATCCGAATGTCGTGCGCCTGCGACTCGACAGCGAGAAGGCCGAATTCTGGACCCGATGCCTGACGTTTCGGATTGGCGTAGGCCGCCTGTTCGGTCCAGCGCTTGTGCTGAGCGCATGGTGCGGCTTGCTGTTCGCCAACGCGTCGATGAACGCGAATAGCGATCAGTGGTTCGATCAATGGACGCCTGTTCAGTTGGCCGTGCTTCTGGCCACGCTGATGGTGACGCTGGTCATCAGCGCCGCGACGACGGTGCTGCTGTCCGAACCGCAGCAACAGCGGCTGCGAACGCTGCGCTCGATTGGCTGGCTGCGTTACGGATGGATTCCGGTGTGGCTCGGCGCGACCGCCGCCGCATTGTGCGACGGAGGCAGCGGGCGCTTGACGTCGATCGCAATGGACACACTCGGGATCTGCACGATGTGGGCCGCGCTGATCTATGGATGGCCGCGCATCAAACAACTCGCGATACTCGCCGCCGTCGGCCCGATCGGGTTCGGCTTCGCCGGCCATTGGCTCTCCACTGATCCTCGCGCGTGGCAGATGCCGTTCGCGCACGGCGTGCTGTTCGCTTTTTTCTTCTCTTTTGCGCAACAGGAGTGTCGCGGCTGGCTCGCACGTCGGCCGCGCCTTGCGTGGTTTGTAGCGACGATGTGGTTTGCGGGCTTCGCCACGTTGATCGTTTTGCTGTTGCAACGGGACGAGCGTTCGACGCAATTCGCGTGGGCGCTTTTTACGGTGATGGCCGCAGCGGGTGGTGTGTTGGCGACGACGCGTTGGAGCGATTTGCGCCGGGCCGTGCCGCCCTTTTTCCGCGGCTACGTACACCTCGTATGGTTGGCGTTTGCGCTCTCCAAGCCGGACATCATCGCTTGCGTGAGCGCGGGATTGATGAGTGTCTGGATTATTGAGGAAGTGAAGCAGCGGCGTTTGTCGCATAGGATGGCGCGATAGCGGTTCGCGTGGCCACCTGTGCGGGGGATGGCCCTTCTTTCTGTGGATGAAGCTCTCCGGCCGATGGATCGAGACCGCCGGCTTCACACCACGATCCCGCGTGCGCATCACCGTCGAACACCAGCGACTCATCATTACGCCGGTTTAAATACAGAAGGGCCGCGAACGCGGCCCTTCTGTATTCCCAACGGGCGCACTGATGGTCAGACACTCAACACATCAGTTGCCTTCAATCCAGATTCTGCAGTCCTTGTAATGATCTTCTATCGTCCCAAGAGCTGCATCACGATCACTATCCTTGGACATATCGAAACTGGTGTTGAATTTCGTTATCGCATATTGATGTGTATCGATACCTTCCAAATCTACCCCTCCGTTCACCCATAGCTCTGCGTCCAAGATTTTGGATTTGATATCAAGGAATCTCTCCACTCCGCCCCTGGTCCGCGCAAAAAAAATATCCATGGCTTCCTCGGTAACAATTCGCGCCCACATTGAACTTACATTGCCGTCGGCATGGTGATCAGACATCCCCCGTCAGAAGGGCGCCTCACCACTACCTCGCTTTCCGTCTCGCCAAACGTGGATATGCGGGCACATCTCATCATGACTATGGCTCACGTCGATATCTAGACCTGGCTTCCCATCTGGGTCATAAAATCAACCATCCCCCGTTATCGGATGTACATACCAAGTACCCGGAAGTCAATTGTATGGTCGCCCTCGTTCCGTGCCGCGCGGATCGTTAACTGAACCGGGTTGCCACCCACATAAGCATACGCATTCGTCTGGCCACTCGCCCAGCCGATCGGATCCTCGCTGATGAACCGTCCGGTCGCCGGGTTGCAATACCGGTTCCGATAGCAATACATCAGTACTGCAGCCCTACTCCGCGGTTTGCAGTTGGGTGGTCGCGTCGTAGCTGCATTTAGATGATCGTATCTATGCTCACTTGGCCATGACCACCTCGAGTTCACTACTCCGCCCAATCGGGGCTAGACAAACGAAAGGCCGCTCGCGCGACCCTTCTGTTGTCCAACTATTTGACCGCCCAGACGAACGAACTGGAAAGAACCTAAGCATCCCTCCTGTTCTCAGCAAAGTAGCGCTTGCCTAACTCGATATCCTGGGGACTACAATCATCAGGCGCAGCTAGGTATTCTCGAAGACGTCGCTCCAGCCGAACCCGGACAGCTTCGGCTCGCAAATCAGAAAGCTTGATTCGTATCACATAGGCGGCGACCCCATGCAGAACCTCATAGAGCGCTGTATGCAAATTGCGCATGATCGTCTCTTCAGAGGAGCCAATATACCGACTCTCACGTTCATCGGCCACGTCATAGAGTCCATCAACGGAATATCGATCCGATCCAGATTTGCTTGTCGAGAGAGAACGCAAGTCAATTTCGGCAGGCCACTCAGAAATTGCACGGGAGAACAAATTGCTGAATTCGAGCGACATGTTTTTTCCTTCAGTCATCATTTTCGTATGCGCCCGTCGGGCCAGACGCTTTGGGGAGTTTGCTTCTTTTCCCACGATTTCCGATTCGGCCACCGCCCGCTGACCACCACCAACTCACACCAGGAGTTGATCATGGCTGATGCCAATCATAAAGCACGTCCACCCGTCACCGAGCGATCCGTCACCATCCAGGAATCCTGGCGCTATCAGAAACCGGCACGCCTGCCCTTCCATATGCGCAAGGAGCCGGCCACCTTTCCGTGAATGAAGCTCTCCGGACGATGGATCGAGACCGCCGGCTTTGAGCCTGGACAGCGCGTACGTATCACCGTCGAACACCAGCGGCTCATCATTACGCCGCTTTAAATGCAGAAGGGCCGAGAATGCGGCCCCTTCTGTCGCTGCAACTTCAGATTGCACTGGCAACGCTCAACCTAATTTACGCCGTCACTTGCATAAACATATATGTCAACGGCCGCACCGACGTCGCCAACTGCCTTGAGAAACGATGGCGTGAGCGAAATCGGGTAAATGGCTGTGTCGGGCAACCAGAAGAGGCCCATGCGGAACTCGACCGCGTCCACCCCTGGAAACCTGACCAGCCGCCTCACTTCAGCCTCGTAGCTTCGCAAGAAACTGAGCGTCGCATCAATCTGCGGTTCAAGGAGATGCTCGTCAATTGGCGACACCGCGATTTGTAGGGACGAGGACTCTCTGATGGGGCGGTATGCATTCCCAGTCGGCCCGCGTCGAAATATGTCTGCTAAACCGGACCACGGCGAGGACACCAAGAATCCGTCTACATCGAAGTCCGCACCAGATCCACAAAAAATGCAACCAGGCATAAAGTTCATCACCTCACAAATATTGAGCCTTCACCCGCATTGCCCGGTCTCTAAAAGATAGATCTTGTAGTACTCCAACGCAGTGTCTTTCGGGACTTGCCCGGTCCGTGGGTCTTTAAGCTCTTTGATCAACGAACCGCCATCTTGCCGGTGGAGCCAATTCCAATAAGTATTCGACAAGCCATACTTCTGGTCCCATGGTCCAAGCCCAAACGGATCAGTCTTTGACACCGGGTTCCCGCCCACGTAGGCATACGAGTTCGTCTGACCACTGGCGTAGCCTAAGGGGTCTTCGCTGATGAACCTCCCTGTGCCCGGACTGTAATACCGGTTCCGGTAGTAGACAAACGGTACTGCGACAGACCAAACCAGTTTGCAGTTGCGTGGTCACGTCGTAGTCGCATTGATTGAAGGTACTTACGTACCGAGTAGGGCCTGTCCGCAGACATCGCATCTCCGGTTACGCGGGCGTCAGCGGTATGAACTCTATGCGGATATTTCCATCAGGAAGGTGCAGGCATTCTGGACTTAAAAATCACAATCCCGAGTCGAACGCCAATCCATATCCCGCACGCCATTCCGAATGGGAACAACGCCAACGTAGCCTCACGCCACCCGTGCTTCGCCCACAGAGAAAGTCCACTACTGGCAACCACTACCAGCAAAACCGTCGAGTAGAAATCAATCAGTTGCCACGGTGATAACAAACCGTTCGACCATCCTGGTAGCCTCCATTTCTTAGCTTTTGGCCAGAAAAGATGGTTTAAAAGGAGAGCACACAAAGCCAGGAAAAAGCCCATCGCACCTGCTAGCCCGCCAAGGAATACCCAACTCTCAAACGGCATATTGGCAACAGGTTGCACGGACAATCCTGCCACAAACACTACTGTTAGCACCACCACCTTGATCGCAGGCCAGAACATGAGTTTATTTGCCACGACTATAGGTCACCTCAATGCCAACTGCAGCACAAGCAGCGCCCCCAAAACCTGCACTTGGAAAGCCGATCGCGATACCGCCGCCCGCCCCTCGATAAGGCCGCCCCCCGAATCCCGGAAGGCCGGACGAACCAGACTGGTTGAATTCCACGCCGCTGGAGGCACCGACGCTTGCATTAAAAGGACCTAAGCTAGTGCCCGCCTCCGCAAAACCACCGATAGTTACCGACGAACCATCGCTACTTCTACTTGGTACTGCGCCGTTTGGATCGAAACTAAGCCCTATACCTGCGCCGCGCCCGCCGCGTATCCCCACCCCAGTAATGCTCGAAGCCGTTGGGGCAGAGCCGTCGCCGTAGACGGTGACCTGTACGCCGAAACCTCCATACACACTCCCGCTGACGCTCCAGAAACCGAAAGGGTCGTACAGCGACACGGGATTCCCGTTGACATAAGCATACGCATTCGTCTGCCCACTGGCCCACCCGATCGGATCCTCACTAATGAACCGGCCCGTCTGCGGACTGCAATAGCGGTTCCGATAGTAAACAAACGGTACTGTTCAGTCGCGGCAGGCTCATAGATGTCAGCGCACTTCAGAGGCGCACCCGACCGCATCGGTCGTCGCGATCTCCTTGTTGCGCTCGCGAAGCAGCTAACTAACTGAGCGAACTCACGAGTTTGCCTGCCTCGTCGTAACTATATGGATCGCGTGAGCTCAGGTAGTCACACATACGCAGATTGTCAAGAGTCCCGTTCGAGCGGGACTCTTAACAAGCACAGAAGCCGAAGATAATTCAGCCAAAGATCTCGTCGTACCAGAAGGCCTGCTTATTTCGGAACCAATCACTAAACTCACTGCGATCAAATACAGCAAGTTGCCGAAGGCCAACTCCGTATCGACGAAACAAGGCAAGTAGTTCGCGAAGACCTTCTTGATCGAGTGCTGTCGGGTTGACAGTGATATACAAGGTGCGGAGATGCCCTTCGTATCGCACCACGCACGGCAGCCTGTTAAGCCATGCAAAAAACGCGTCCTCGTCACCTCTGGAAAAATACCGCACACCTGTTGCTTCAAGTTCCACCGTTGTTGGCGATCTGTTCATCGACGACGTGCTCCACCAGGAAAGATATTTTCGTAGTCGCCACCGGGCGTTTCAACGTCCCAATGTGACCCACCGTGTGACTCGCCTTTGCTTGGGTCATGTGGTCCTGTCGGAACCCACACGCGCCCGTCCTTACCGCGCCAGCCATACCCTCTTCCGTTCGGATTTTTGACCCAATCGTCACCGCCCTTAGGTGAGCAAAACCCTTCCGCGTCTCCGGGCTTACCCGGCGCCTTCGGCCCATCCTTGTCGTAAGCATTCGATGGTGGCTTCGCCCATGTTGGTCCGTTAAACAGGTCGTTAAACCACTGCGGAACACCGCCTGCCTGCCCAGACCCGCCACCCGGCGGCGGAACCGGCGTGTATGGGAACACCATCTGCAATCCGGACGGATCATTGAACTGAACCGGATTCCCGTTGACGTAAGCATACGCATTCGTCTGCCCACTCGCCCAGCCAACTGGATCCTCACTGATGAACCGTGCGGTCGTTGGGTTGTAGTAGCGATTGCGGTAGTAAACAAACGGTACTGTGGCGCTCCCGCACAGATTACATGTTGGAGGTCACGTCGTAGTCGAAGTAACTGGCGCGCAATACGGCTCTATTCGAGTAATCTCGGCAGACGTACACGCAAGAAAGACGCTAACACCACTATTAGGATCAAGCTCGAAGAGCAGCAGGTTGTCGTCTGTCCTCGCGAAACAAACGTCACATACCCAGTTGTCTTGAACAAAAGCTTCCATAGATATGTCGGCAATCTTTACCTCAAGTAGAGTCAGCGTAATGATGCAGTCTGGTCCACGCGCGATCCAGTTTGGGTCATCCTGCCCCCAGTGCCGAAATTCGATTGCGACATCCACGACCCGGGCGCCACGTTTTCCGTGCTCCATCTTGATAGACAGCACATGCGCATCATGGAAAGCCGGCCAGTATCCAAATACCTTCTTCAGCAAGTCGGAGTTGCCTACCTCACCCCACCCATAGTCATAGACTTCGCCCATCATTTAGCCCCCAAGGGAGTCGGCACACGTTAACTCATCAAGCATTGCGATCGGTCATGACGACCTTCTCACGAGGGCGTCGACGGCATGGGTTGCGCGCCAACGCCTAGATCGGAGATCCATTCTCAAAGGATCGGACAGAGTGGAAGCCCTTCATCGCGGTCAAAATTCGGCCCAGCGTTGTGACCGTGCGGCATCATCCCATTGTGAGAATGGCCACCATGATACTGAGCCGATAAGTCGCCATTTGAATCGTAGTAGTTCACGTTGGGTTTAAAAGGATGAACGATAAACCCGCCCCGCGGCCCACCCGTAATGGGCATGAGTTTGGACTCCCCAAACGGATCCGTGAACTGCACCGGATTGCCGTTGACGTAGGCATACGCGTTCGTCTGACCACTAGCCCAGCCAATCGGATCCTCACTGATGAATCGCGTCGTGTTCGGGTCGTAATACCGGTTCCGGTAGTAGACAAACGGTACTGCGCCGACACTCATCGGTCTGCAGTTGGGCAAGCGCGTCGTAGCTGCATTCGTTGAACGTACCTACCTCCGGTTGGCTGTGACCGCCCAAAGCCCACTGCTCCGCCCGAGCAAGAGTAGATAAACGAAGGGCCGCTCAAACGCGGCCCTTCTGGTGCCTGACTGTTGATAGCCTCAAAGCTAGGGACTAGCCTGTGCCACCCCCCTCGTTCTCAGCAAAGTAGCGCTTGCCCAGTTCGATGTCAGCAGGCAAGAACCGAAGCTCAGGCATCTCCATACAATTCTTTAAGTGCTTTTCAAATCGAACACGAACAGCAGCTTCCCTAAGATCGACCGGCCTTATTCGACTGACACACAACGCGGCTTCGTGCAACACACCGAAGATTGAGTTGTGTAGGTTACGCAAGATAATTTCCTCTGTCGAACCAATATAGTGCGCCTCCCTCGCATCAGACAAATCGTACAAGCCTTTAACTGAATGGCGATCCGATAGCGGATCGCGTCGAACCAGTACGCTCAGGTCGACTACCTCGGGCCATTCGAGAAGAGCGTGTCTTAGCAAGTCATTGAATTTGAACGACACCGTTACGACCTCCCTCATTTTCGAACGCGTCCATCCCCTTCCGCTGTCTGACTGTTTGATAGCCTCAGAGCGAACTGGGACGAACCTACCCCTCCGTGCCGTTCTCCGCAAAGTAGCGCTTGCCTAGTGCAATAGCGTCTGGCGGATAGCCCAAGTCCGGCATTTCCATACAATCTCGAACATTTCTATCAAGCTTCTGCCGAACCGTTTCTGGCCTTAATTCAGACACCTTGATCCGGATAACATACGCCGCAGCAGCGTGTACCACCTCGTAAATTACGCAATGCAGATTCCGCATGATGATTTCATCAACCACACCGATATGCTGCGCTTCTATTGCATCTGATATCTCAGCCAGCCCACGAACGGTATACCCGGTCGACGTCGGAGAGCTTCGCACTAGATGCTTCAGATCAATCTCGGCCGGCCACTCCTGTAGCGCCCTGGCCAGAAGATCACCAAACTTGAGTGACATACCTCTCTCCATTCTCTATTTCCGGATGCGCCCATCGGGCCAGATGCTCTGAGGAGTACGATCGTTTTCCCATGATTTCCTGTTCGGCCAGCGCTTCCATTGAGATCCATCACCGTCTCGATTGCCGTGGCCAGAGGTATCCTTCTCCCACACAGAACCGTCGAGGCATTGTTTCCCTGGAGTGCCATTGATTGGTCTGAATCTTTCTTTTGCCTTATCCGGATTATCCGGATAAACAACAGGATCATCAGCGTTGCTGTCCGCAAAGGTTCCGCCAGAGGGGTTGCTTAACCAGTCGTCAAGCCCCAGCGAACCAGACCCAGGCGTCCTCGGTCTGAACCCGCCACCTGGTACATATGGGCCCGGCGTAAGAGAACCGCCGCCAGCAAACTGCAACCCCGACGGATCGCTAAACTGGACCGGATTCCCGCCTACATAAGCATACGCATTCGTCTGCCCACTCGCCCAGCCAACCGGATCCTCACTGATGAACCTTGCTGTGGCCGGACTGTAATACCGGTTCCGGTAGTAATACAGCCCCGTCCCATCATTCTCCCGCCCGGTGTACTGCTGCGGGTTCGGGTCTGCCGCGCCGGTTTGCGTAGTCTTGCCATAGGGCTCATATCGGTACTGCGTCTGGCTCTGCTGGTTCGCATCCGTCAGCGCAACCACATTGTTGTTCGCGTCGCGCAGAACATAGCGGTCCTGACTCGCATCGTCCCCAATACGCCGGTACGTCAGTTCATCCAGTCCGCTCTCCGGATACGGCGAGAATTGACGGACACGGTGCGCGTAATCGTTGTCGACAATCGTGAAGTTCAGTTCGTCGCCAATCCAGAACGACTGCGTCCGATGACCATCAACCGTCTGCTCCCGGCGATTGCCGTACATGTCATATCTGAAGCTCGCCGTGACTCCTCCAGTAATCCCGGCCAGCAGATCCTGCTCGTTCCAGCTGTACTGGTTCGTACCGTCGCTGGCCAGGTTGCCGTTCAGGTCGTAGCTGTATGTCCTGCCGCTCCAGCGAGTGATCTGGTTCGCCAGGTTGTACTGCGCGTCGTTCACCGCCTGCGGCAGGTCCACTTTCGCCAGACTCCCGCCCGCCTTCGTGCGACGGCCGCCCAGATCATACCCGTACGTCAGGTCGCCCAGCACGCTGCCATCGGCGCGTTTGTATGTGATGCCAGTCAGCTGACTGGCGGCATCCCACGTGTAGACCGCCGTGATGCCGTTAGCGAGTGTCGCCTGACTGCGCCGGCCTAGGGCATCGTAGCTGTAGCCGAACGTGCGCGGCGCCTCCCCGTTCACCTGGTACTGGATCTGCGTGATCCGATGCTCAGCGTCGCGGCTGTAGTCCACCGTCGCGTCGTTCAACTCGATGCGCGCCAGATCCCGGCTGTCAGCCGCGTAGCGCAACCACCAGCGCCCCTGCTGGCTGCTCGTCTCAAACCACCCATTGAAGTAACCCGTCACACTGTCGTAGTAGCGATAGCTCGCCGCAGGGGGCTGATTCACGCCGGCATCAGACGTCGTCTGCAGCCTACCGAACTTATCCCAGCCGTAGCTCCAGTTACGAACAGGCTTGGAGTTGGGCTTGCCCGTCGGCGTGAAGTAGACCGTCTGCAGGTGACCAGCCGCGTCGTAACCATACGTCCTCGTCTGGTCCATGCGGTCAGTTACTGTCGCCAGTTGCCCCGCGCTGTTCCACGTGTATGTCTCGCTGTGGCCCAACGGATCGGTCTTGCTAACTGGCCTCCCGACCGCGTTGTATGCGTAGCGCGTTGTGACACCCTTCGGATCGGCCTGACTAAGCAGGCGTCCATTGCGGTCCCACGTGAAGCGGGTCACGCCGCCCAGTGCGTCGGTCACGTCGGTGGTACGGTTCAGAGCATCGAGCGTGCGTTTCGTCCTGTTGCCCTGCGGATCCTGCACTACCGTCACGCGACCGGCCGCGTCCGTTGTGTACTCCGTGCTGCGGTTCAGCGGATCGGTGACGCTTATCAGATCCGCGCCGGTCCAGGTGAACTTCGTCACGCCCTTGAGCGCGTCTGTCACCGTCAGCGGGCGGCCCTGGCTGTCGTTCGTAAGTGTTGTGCGGTTGCCCACGCGGTCCGTGACCGTGAGCAGGTTGCCCTTCGAGTCGTACGTGTAGACGGTCGCCACGCCCCGCTGCGGGTCGCCCGCCTGCGCTTCGGTCAGCAACTGGCTATAGCTGTCAAACGTACGCGTGACCAGCGTGCCGGATTGATCAGCCTCGCTCGTGCGGTTGCCGTTAGCGTCGTAGGTATAGGCGTACTGGCGATCACCCGCAGTGAGATTCGTCACGCGACCGTTGCCGTCGTATGTGTACGTCTGCACCTGCTGGATCGATTGCCCTGCCGGATACGTGTTGCGCACCACCCGCCCGTTTACATCGAACTCGAGCCGGCGGATGCTGCCCCGGCGGTCAGTCACTTCGGTCTTCGTCACCTTGCCGTCAGTGATCGTATAGGCGAAGCCGAAGGTGCTGCCATCCGCGAGGTTCTGGGCAACCATGCGGTCGTTGTCGTCGTAGGTATTGGTGACCTGAACGTTACTTTCCGGATCCGTGACCGTCACCAGCCGTGATTTGCTGTCCCAGCCGTATTTCCATACGCCGCCGCCGGCGTCCGTGACCTGCGTGAGGCGGTCCTGGCTGTCGTAGGTATAGCTGACCTGACGATTCAGCGGGTCGACCACGCGCGAGATGAGCGGCGTGCCCCGTGCGCCCACGATCGACGTGAACGTAAGCACACGGCCATTCGGACCACTGATGCTGGTGACCGCACCGGTTACGCTATTGCGGGTAATCGTCACCGTATTGCCGTTGCGGTCCTGCACACTGCTGAGCCGGTAGATTCCCGCGACCATCGTGAAGCGCAGCACGCGGCCATCGCGCAGGGTCAGCACCCTGATGCTGCCGCTTCCATTGCCATTGCTCACTGTGGCTTTGTAATACTCACCCGGGCTCGTCAGGTCATCCCAAATCGCGCTGCTGCCCGCACGCAATGCGAATGGCACGCGGATGCCACTCGGCAGGTACAGCTCGACCCGTTGCCGCATGCCATTGCTATCCTCCGCACTGATTGCGAGATAACTGTCGTAGTTGAACGTCGTACCGATGCCGAACGCGCCGGCCATCGGCCTGCCCGAGGTGTCGTAGGCGCTGCTGCGGTACACCCGTGCCAGATCTAGTGCGATCGTGTCGGCGACATGCAGGTCATGGGCAACCAGATGGAACTGGCCCGTGTACAACCTGACCGGGTCGCCTCCCGAGGAGCTGCTCCCGCAGCCCGCCGTTGCATCAGACGCACAGCCGCCCGCGCCTCCAGGGTTGCCGTCCACACCGTCACCGTCCAGGACCACGGCTTCGTCAGGCGACTGCGGTTCGACCGTGGTGCCTCCGGAAGAACCGCCACAATAGGCGGCGAACGTAAACGGCTCGCCGCAGGCATAGCCGGATTTATAGCTGGCGCTCGCCGCGAGCAGTTTGCAACTCGGGTTGGTCGGATAGGCACCGTTTGCTGCATAGTCGTCGGCGCATTCGGCATACGCATGTGGCGCGACAAACCATGACATCAGCACGAAGAAGAACAGCACGAGCGGGCGCAAAAGGACCCGACGCGCCGCGAGGGTATCGATGAAGTGCATAAAGGTCTGAAAGAGACTGAGGAAGGGAGGGCGTCGCGAACCTACCGCGCGCTGGCCTGAGTCAAGGCCCGCGACGATGCCGATTTGCCGGCATCAGATACAGGCGAAGGACCTACGTCGTTCACCGGCGACATCGAAGACGCCACCCCCTGCCGCCGAATCGCCGTGATATTGCCGGCCGCGTCGTAGTCGTAATACGCAGTCGCGCCCGCGACAGTCACCGAGGTGAGGCGGCCCAGCGCGTCGTATCCGTAGGTGACGTCATCGGCTTGGGCAGACGTCACAGACATGAGTAAGCAAACCACAGCGCAACAACTCGCTACGCGCCCGACTGGCACCCAGTGACTTTCTCGGCAAGTCTTCGCACCGGAACGGAAGCGCCTAGATGGAACAAACATCGACATCCTCCAACCATATTTATAGGTTTACTAATTGATTGGACGATATTCAAAAGCGAATCGAATTTATAGAGGATGATTCTCTAATTGTGTAGTGACTTTCTTACACGGCGGTCGAACTTTGAGGGAACTATGCGCCAGCGCAAAATGCGTCCACCAAATACGTCGATCACGCTAGTCAATGGACTCCTCGACGTGTCCATACTGTTGGCCCCAAAAAACAAAGGGCGCACCACCCAGTGCGCCCTTCGCCTTCCTGCCATTGCGGTACTACATCAACCGCCCACCAAACCCATCACACGCCAAAAGGCATCAAGCCTCGAGTTGCTCCAGCACCTTCCCCTTGGTCTCAATCCCAAGAAAGTGCACCGCAATTGCCGCAATAAACGGCACAGCCGCGAGAATATAGAACGCCACTTCCAGATTACCGCCGATCATCGTCTTCGACACGATCGCCGGCGCGAAGATCGCCGCTACCTTCAGCCATGCGCCGCCCACGCCGCAGCCCATCGCACGGATACTCGTCGGGTACAGCTCCGGCGTGTACACATAGGCCGTGATAAAGCCGCAAGCAAGAAACCCGAGCGAGAACGCACAACACGTCGCCACCACATACACCGACGAATTGTGGAACACACCCGCCAGCAGCAACGACAACGCGCACGCCACAAACGACAAATTGATAATCGGCTTACGCCCCACCTTATCGACCAGCAGCGCACAGGTCAGCGAACCCACCACGCCCAGCACCGAAGCCGCCACCGCCAGATTCAACGCGAGTTGCAGCGGCGCATGATAAACCGTGCGATAGATCGTCGGCAGCCATGTCGACAGACCGTACTGAATAAAGCCGCAAGTAATCCACAGCATCGCGACGGCCATCGTGCGCTTCAGATACGCGGGCCCGAACAGATCGCTCATACGGCGCTTCGGATGGCGATTGGCCATCGCGTCGAACTCAGCCGCATTGGCAACCGGCGGAAGCGGACCTTTCACGGCGCGTTCGAAAGCATGCACCGCCGTATCGGCATCGGCCATTCGTTCGCGTTCGGCCAGCCAACGCGGCGATTCCGGCACCAGTTTGCGCAGCACGAAGAACAGAATCAACGGCATGCCGCCGATGAAGTACATCGCCTGCCAGCCGAAACGCGGCACGATCCACGCACCCAACGCGTTCGATGCGAGCAAGCCGACCGGAAAAACGATCTCATACAAGAGCACGAAACGTCCACGGCCATGCGCGCGGCTGATCTCGTTGATATAGGTCGCGGCCACCGGCAGCTCGCCACCCAGCCCGAGCCCCTGAATCACACGCAGCACGACAAACGCCGCGAAGGTCGGCGCAAAGCCGCACGCAATACTCGTAATGCCGATAATCCCCGAGCTCAACGCAATCGCCTTCACACGGCCTTTGCGTTCCGCGTACCACGGGAACACAAACGCGCCAATCAACTGGCCGACCGAGCCGGAGCCGATCAGGAAGCCGATTTCCCACGGCGTCAGATGCCACTTCGCAATCAGGATCGGCAGCGTGGCCGCGATTGCGATCACGTCGAAACCGTCGAAGAACGTCGCGAGACCGATCAGTATGCGCGCGCGCACCTGCATCGCATTCTTCGGCAAGCGCTCGAGACGCGCGATGATCGAGCCCCGGGTCACGGGGCCTGAGACACCGGCGCTGCTGCGGTCCCCCATGGTGTTGTCGATGGTTCTCATGCCGTGGTGCCGTCCGTAGGTGTGGTTAGGCAAGCGCCGTTGAGGCGTCGGTCAGGGTGGCAAGGTCGATAGTCCGGCCCTGGTTCATCCATTTGCGCGACAGTTTCAGTTCGCGCGGTGTGTTAATGGCGATGACACCGCGAATCGCGCCGTCTTCCAGATGAAAGAGCGTGGCGTGTTTGCCCGGCAAATCGCCGCGTATCGCGAGTTGCGCATCGCCCGGAATGTCGCCGAGGATTTGCAGATTGACGTCGTATTGATCGGACCAGAACCACGGAATGTCCGCGTACGGTTCGAAATTGCCGAGCAACGCTTTTGCCGCCGAGATCGCCTGGTTCTGCGCGTTGGCCCACGATTCGAGCCGCACGCGGCGCTTGAGCCACGCACTCGGATGGTTCGCGACGTCACCGCACGCGAAGATGCGCGGGTCGTCGGTTGCTCCGAAATGATCGACGACAATGCCGTCTTCCACCTTGATACCCGCTGCTTCGGCCAGTGCCGTATGCGGCGTGAGGCCGATGCCGGCGACGGCGAAGTCGGCGTCAAGTGTGGAACCGTTAGCGAACGTTGCGCGGATACGGTTGGCGTCGTTCGGATGATCCGCAATCGACACGAGCGACGCGTTCAAACGCGCATCCACGCCGTTCGCACGATGCAGTTGCAACAGGAAATCCGACACCATCGGCGGCAGCGAGCGGGCGCACAGACGTGGCGCGCCCTCCACGACCGTCGCGTCCACACCGAGCTTGCGCGCAGTAGCTGCGACTTCGAGACCGATCCACCCGCCGCCAACCACTAGCACGCGCTTGCTTGCGCGCAGCCGTTCGCCGAGAACGACCGCTTCGTCGAGCGTACGCAGATAGGTGATGTGCGAGGTCTTCACCAGCGCGTCCGGCAAACGGCGCGCGGCGCCACCGGTTGCGATCACAAGCCGGTCGTATTGCACTTCGCGACCTGACTGCGTGCGCACGATGCGCTGTTCACGATCGATCGACGTCGCGCAATCCGGTTGCCATGCTTCGACGTTCAGCGCGTCGAAATCGTCAGGCTTCACGAGGCGCACGGTTTCGATATCGGCTTCACCGGAGAGCACGGCCTTCGACAGCGGCGGGCGCTCGTACGGCAAATGGATTTCGTCGGCGATCATCACAAGGCGGCCGTCGAAGCCTTCCTTGCGCAACGTCTTCACGACCCAACCCGCCGCCTGGCCGCCGCCGATCACGACAATCGTGCGCGGCGCTTCGAGTCCAGCGTGTGCAGCTTGTGCCTTTTCAGCAGCAGCGTCAGTCATTTTTCCGCTCCGTCATGAACTTGCCTTCCGGCGCCTTCGCGTTTTTCTGGCGACGTGTATTGCCGTCGATGCCACCGTCGATCGCCCACTCGGCGAATACGGTCGGACCCGGTTCGAAATCGCGCGGCTGCCATTCGGGCGTGAGCTGGTCTTCGTCGGCGTAGTACTCGATCAGGCCGCCGGCCGGATTCTGGAAGTACCAGAAGTACGCCGACGACACCGGATGACGTCCCGGACCGAGTTGCGTATCCCAACCGCAGCGGCTGATATGCATGCCGCCGCCAAACACTTCGTGGATATCGCGCACGGTGAACGCGACGTGATTCAGACCGCGCTTACCACCGGGCAAAGCCAGCAGGAAAATGTCGTGATGGCCACCGTGCGGTGCGCAGCGCATGAACGCTCCACGGCCCGGATAACGGTCCGACATTTCGAAGCCGAGCAGTTCCTGGTAGAACTTCTCTTGTGCCGCGAGTTGGTTCGTAAAGAACACCACGTGGCCCACTTCAACCGGTTCGGCACGTTCGTAAATCGGCGACGGTTGATCGACGCGCAGCGTCTGGCCCCACACGTTCGACGGCGAACCGTGAATGTCGAGCGCACGCTTGCGAGTCACTTCAACGCGAATCGCCATACCGTTCGGATCGATACAACCCACAGCATCTTCCGTTTCGAAGTGGCCCGGCTGACCGGCAAAGCGGCCGCGCAGTTCGTCGAGTTCCGCTTTCGTTGCCACACCCCACGTCACTTCACGCAGCGTCGGACCTTCTTCGAATGCGGGCGGCAGCGACGGGTCGCTTGCATCGACGACGAGAATCGTGCAGCCGTTCAGTGTTTCAAAACGTGCGTGCGTTTCGTCATGCGCGACTTCTTTCAAACCCCAGTCCGCGAAAAAGCGGCGACAGGTGGCGAGATCCGTCACGCCGTAAATAATCTGTTCAATGCCGAGAATCGTCATAACGTGCCTCTTGCGTATTTCGCGTATTAGTTCGCCCACGCCAGCGGCGCGTCGTTCAAGCCCCAGTAGAGGCTCTTCTGCTGCATGTATTCGCGGATGCCGAGTCGGCCCTTCTCGCGTCCCATGCCGCTCTCTTTCCAGCCGCTGAACGGCGTCGAGATCGAGAACAGCTTGTAGGTGTTGATCCACACGGTGCCGGTTTCGAGCGCACGGGCGATCCGGTAAGCGCGTTTGTAATCGCGCGTCCAGATGCCGGCGGCGAGGCCGAACACACTGTTGTTGGCTTCTTTCAGCAGCGAGGCTTCGTCGTCGAACGGCATGGCGACCAGCACCGGGCCGAAGATTTCTTCCTGGCAGATGCGGGCGTCGTTCGTAAGACCTTCGAGGATCGTTGGCTGGAAATAGGTACCCTGCTCGCGGCCATCGCCAACTGGACGTTCGCCGCCGCACAGCAAACGGCCGCCCTCTTCCAGGCCCAATGCGACGTAACGTTCGACGGTTTCACGATGTGCGGCAGTGATCAGCGGACCCATCTGCGTTTCAGCACGCGACGGATCGCCGACGCGCAGCTTGCACGCGCCCTCCGCGAGACGCTTCATGAACGCGTCGTAAATCGAGCGCTGCACGAACAGACGCGAGCCCGCGATGCATGCCTCACCTGACGAACTGAAAATACCGTACAGCACGCCATTCACGGCGTGATCCAAGTCGGCGTCGTCGAACACGATGGTCGGCGATTTGCCGCCGAGTTCGAGCGACACGGGCATCAGCTTGTCCGCAGCGATGCGCGCGATGCCGCGGCCCACTTCGGTGCCGCCCGTGAACGACACTTTCTTGACCAACGGATGGCGCACTAGCACGTCGCCGATTACCGAGCCTTTGCCCGGCACAACGCTGAGGACACCCTTTGGCACGCCGGCTTCTTCACAGATACGCGCCAACGCAAGCGAGACCAAAGGCGTGACTTCAGCCGGCTTCAACACCACGGCGTTGCCGCCTGCCAACGCTGGAGCCAGCTTCTGCGCATCCGATGCAATCGGCGAATTCCACGGTGTAATCGCCGCGATCACGCCGATCGGCTCGTAGATGCTCATCGTCAGATAGTCGCCGCGCGAGGGCGTCACTTCTTCGTCGAGCGTTTCGAGGCAGGCCGCGAAATAGCGGAAAGTGTTCGCAGCGCTCGCCACCAGCACGCGCGTTTCGCCGATCGGCTTGCCGTTGTCGCGACGCTGCAATTGCGCGAGCGCTTCGTGGCGCGCCATGATCAGATCAGCAACGCGATACAGGATCAGCGCGCGTTGATGCGGCTTCAAACCCGACCAATCCGCGCGGCGCCAGGCGATATCCGCGGCTTCCACGGCTTCACGGGCGTCGTCGGCATTCGCCGTCGAGATTTCCATGTTGACCGACTGATCCGCCGGATACAGGCTTTTGTACGGGTTGCCACGCCCTTGCCGCCATTCGCCGCCGATGAAAATATCGCCGGTGGGCACGAGGCTGGTATCGAAGTGAGTCATGTCGGTCGTTCCGGTTTGCTTCAACTAATCAGCTAAGGTCTAAATCACGCAGCGGGCCGCGCGATTGCGTAGCGCACGGATCGCGCTGTACGCGGTCAATGCGGACGTCTTGGGGTTGTCCGGCAGCGGCTTACCGCACATTTCCAGCGACATCTCACCGAAGGCGCCGCGCGCCACGATGCGGTGCACATTGCGCGACACGTTCGGGTCGGCGATCAAGCGGACCATGGTGTGGTCCAGTCCCAGGCCGGCCAGCGCAATCGTCGCGGCGACGTTGGCGTTCTTCGGATACAAGCGCGCCGCTTCCCGTGCGCTGCCTTCGAAAATCACGGTCTCTTCGCTCAGCGTGTGCAGATTGCAGAGCTGTTCCGCGGGCGTGCCGAGCCAGCCCGAAGGCGGCTTGCGGCCCGTGTACAGCACTTCGTCGAGGCCGCCGAGCTTGGCGGCAGACAACGCATCCACGCCACCGATTGCGCCCGACAACAGCGTCAACGTTGCGTCGCCTTCATCGGCTGCAGCGGAGAGCGCGTCCAGCAACATCATGTCGGACAGCGCGCCGATCGAGGCGACCGCGCAATCCGTACCGGCTTTCAGCAAGGGCACCACGTGATCGACCAATGCGCTGTGCCCCGCGCATTCCAGTGCGAAATGCGGCTGGCTGCTCAACGCGGACACGGAGGCCACCACATCGACCGACGCGCCCACCACTTCACGCACCGACGCCATATGACGCTCCGGCACGATCACGTGCGACACGCGCACGGTCGGATCGGACTCGACCGAGCGATACACCGCCTGGCCGATCGCGCCGAAGCCGATCATCGCGACGTCGACGGGAGCGTGATGCCCCGCGTAGCCGGTCTCACGCATGTTCCGGCTCCTTTTCCTTGACCGGCGGGCCCGCGAACGCGGTGGCGAACGAGCCGACCGACAGCATGTCCACTTCGACCAGCACGGGACCGATCTTCGCCATGCCTTCGCGGATGATCTCCTCGGCCTGGTCGAGCGATTTGATGCGGTAGTGCGTGAGCTTCAAGCTCTCGCAGAACTGCGCGAAATCCGGCTGGTGCAGATCGACGTAGCAGCGGCGGCCGCCGTATTGCGCGTCCTGAATGTTGCGGATCACGCCGTAGCACTGATCGTTCATCAGCACGATCATCACGTTGGCGTTTTCCTGCACGGCTGTTGCGAGTTCGCCGACGTTGACCATCAGGCCGCCGTCGCCAACCAGGCACACCGTCTTCGCGGCATTGCCCGCGAGCGCTGCGCCAATCCCCATCTGCATGCCCTGGCCGATACCGCCGCCGAGTGCATGAACGCCCGCGCGCGGCGAGAAGATCTTCAGCATGCGGTTACCCCACGTGCTGTTCGAGATCGTGACGTCGCGCACCCAGTTGTAATCGCGGCCCACGGCCTGCTGCAGGGCGTCGACAAGGCGCTTGTACGGGCCGAGGCCCTTGCCCACATCGGCGACGGCGCTTTCGCGCGCGGCAGCCAGATCCGGTGCGAACGTCGGATCGACCTTCAGTCGGCCTTCGAGCAGCGTCGCAAGTTCTTCGAGAACGGCCGATGCATCGCCGTGAATGAACATGTCGTTGCGATAGCCACGGTTGTCGGCGAGTGCGTCGGCGTCGATGCGATACAGCGGTTGCGGCAGCGCCAGCTTGTACTTCAGCGTTTCATTGCCACGCAGACGCGAACCGACCACCACCAGCGCATCGCACGTCTTGTAGAAGCTCTCGACAGCGGCATGCACGTTGAACGCGCCGAGCGTCGCCGGATGATCTTCAGGCAACACGCCACGACCCTGCACGCTGGTCACCACACCGAAGCCCAAGGCCACGAGACGTTCAACCGCAGCACGTGCATGACGCGTGCCGCCACCGAGCCACAACAGCGGACGCTTCGCATTCGCCAGTTGATCCGCGAGTTGCACGACACGCTGGCTGCAATGTGTGAGCGTGGTGACGTGCGGCGCGGCCAGATCGGCAGGCCATTCGATTTCGGCCGCTTGAATGTCGATCGGAATTTCGACGCTGACCGGGCCGCTCGGCGCGGTTTGCGCGACACGCACGGCTTCGCGGATGGTCGGCAATGCGGTTTCGACCGAGCGCACGCGGAACGCGGCCTTCGAGATCGACGACAGCATCGACAATTGATCCGGCGCCTCGTGGATATAGGCGAGATCCTTGTCGAGGTATTCGGTTTCGATCTGGCCCGTCACATGCAGCAGCGCGGTGCCCGCGGTCAGCGCTTCGACCATCGCGCCGGCAGCATTACCCGCAGCAGTGCCGGTGCTGGTGAATGCCACGCCAAGGCCGCCGGAGACGCGCGCCAGGCCATCAGCCATGTTCACCGCGCCCGCTTCGCCACGTGCGCCGACGTAGCGAATCTTGCCGCGGTTGTGGATCGCGTCGAGGATCGGCATGTTGTGGATCGAGATCACGCCGAATGCGGTTTGAACGCCGCATTGCTCGAGAAAAGCGGCGATCAGTTCGCCAACGGTGGTTTTATTAGACATGTCGTGCAACGCCTCCAGAAACATCGATGTGACTGCCCGTCGTATAGGACGACAGCGTCGTAGCCAGATAAAAGAGCGCTTGAGCGGCTTCTTCGGGTTTGCCGAAGCGGCCTAGCGGAATGTTTTTCTTGCGCGCCAGTTCGGCGGTCCAGTCTTCCCAGCTCTGGCCCGGCTGCGCTTCTTTCGCGTAACGGCGGCGCCATTGACCCGATTCGACGATGCCGATCAGAATCGAATTCACGCGAATGCGTTGCGGCGCGAGTTCGACCGCAAGTGATTTGATGAGGCTCAGCACGCCGGCGCGTGCCGACGAAGTCGCCACCATGTGCGGCTCGGGTTGCAGAGCCAGCAGCGAGTTCACGCAGACCACGGCGGGGTTTGTGGCGTCGCGCAGCATCGGCAGAAAGGCGCGGGTCGGGCGGATCACGCTGAAGTACTTCAGGTCGAGCTCTTCGCGCCAGGCGTCGTCGGTGGTGTTGGCGAACGTCGACACGCGACCCTGGCCTGCGTTGTTCACCAGCATGTCGGTGCGGCCGAAACGCGCTTGCACTGCTTGCGCGAACGCTGCAACCTCGTCCGCGTCTAGCACGTCGCAGGTTTGCGCCAGTAATTGCGCAAGCGGAAACTGCGCCTTCAGCGATGCTTCCGCTTGCGCGAGACGTTCGCTGTCGCGGCCGCAGATCGCAACCGAAGCGCCTGCTCGCAGAAACAGTTCGGCAGTTGCGAGGCCGATGCCGGACGAGCCGCCCGTCACCACCGCTACCTGTCCGGTCAAGTCGATTTGAATCATTTGAGCCCCAGTGCCTTAAAGTATTTCGCGCCCGAGTTCGCGCTACCCGTCGGCCGGAAGTTGAGCCGCTGCGAGAGTTCGTCGGCCGCGCGACGGACCTTGTCGATCAGGCCGCTGTCGAGCAGCGACGCATCGATCTCGTGGCGCGGAATCGTCGTCGTGATCACGGCGACGATGCGGCCCGTGTCGTTGCGTACCGGCGCGCTCACCACCGAAATACCGCGCTCGAACGACGACTCGCTGACGGCGTAGCCGCGCTTGGCGTCATCGCGAATGCGTTCGTACAGATCGTCGATGGTGGCCGGCGTTTGTTTCGTGAAGCGTTCGAGTTCCGGCTCCGGATAGAGCTTTTTCAGGTCGTCGAGCGTCATGTCGCCCATCAGCACCTGGCCGTGCGTCGTCGCATGGGCCGGCAGGCGCGTGCCGACATTCACCTTCACCGAACTGAAAATCGGCGCATGGCTTTGCGCTTTGGCCACGAACACAACGTCACGTCCGTCGCGAATCACGATGTGGCTGGTGAGACCGGTGTCGTTACGCAGCGCTTCGATGATCGGCAAACCGAGGTCGGTCAGTTCGAGCGAGCTCAGATATTCGAAGCCGAGCCGCAGCACCGCGACGCCGAGGCGATAGTTGCGGTCCTTGTCGGCACGCTCGAGAAAGCCGAGCGATTCGAGCGTTTGCAGCAGACGGAACACTGTCGTCCGGGGAATCTTCAGGCGCTTCGATAGTTCCGGTGCGCCGAGTACCGGCTCGCGTGGCGAGAACTCCGTCAGAATCTTCAGACCGCGTTCCAGACCCGGCACGCGATAGCTAATATCGCTGCTCGTGTCTGCGTCGTTGCGGTCGTCGTCCGCGTCGCGCTCGGCGCTAACCATGTCATGCGTGTCGGACGTCATTCATTGGCTCCGTTGTCCGTCGCTTGCGCGGCAGAACGTGTCGATGATCGCGGTGTACGCGGCGGGTGCTTCGATATAGCCGGCGTGCCCGGCGCGCGGCACAACCTGCAGTTTGGTGCCGGCGGCCAGAGCAAGTCGCTCGCAGGTTTCGGGGGGCGTAATGGTGTCTTCTGCGCCGACCGCGACGCTGATGCGGCCTTTGTGGCGTGAGAGGTCGCTGGCGAGATCGGCATTGGCGAGTAGATGTGTCGCTTGCGCATAGCCGTGCGGGATCACACGTGACATGTTCCAGCGCACCCATGCGCGGGCTTCGTCGCTCGCGTGGGTGGACAACATATTGGTGCTGCGTTTTTCGGCGAGACCTTGCGGGCCGAGTTCTTTCAGCATGGCCAGACGTTGATCGCGTTTTGTTTCACGCACTTTCGCCGCGGAAGCGCCGTAACCGCCAGCCGGCGACAACAACAGAAAACCGGCCACTCGCTGCGGATTCGCCACGGCAAACGCACCCGCGATGATCGCGCCAAGCGAATGACCCAGCAGCACACAGCGTTCAATGCCGAGCGCGTCGAGCCATTGCTTCAATACAGTTGCGTAATCGCTTGCTGCGGGCGAATCGGCCTCTACGGGTGTTGATGCACCATAACCCGGCGCATCCCACGCCAGCACACGGCGCTTGTCACCCAGCATTTCAAACTGCTGCACCCATGAAGCCGCGCCCGACCCGATACCGTGAAGCAGCACCAAAGGCAGCGCTTCACTTTCGGCGCTATCCGCGTCGCGATAGCTCACCGCGCGTTGCGATGCCAGCCAGATCTGCTGCGCGGGAAAGCGTGCAAGGCGCGCTTCGAGCGTAGCGTTCTGATCGACGGTAGCGGACGGGACTGCGGACATGATTTCCTTCGTGGGTGTTTTCAAAACGAACTTGAGGGCTTAGCGCTTGAGCTTGGCCAACGGCGAATCCGGCGGATACGTCGGCGTAATCGGCTTGGCTGCACCAAGCATCACGCACATCAACGCATCTTCTTCACCGATATTCACTTCCGTGCGATACACGCCCGGCGGCACCGAAATCAGATCGCGTTCGCCGAGCACCGCTTCCCACGTTTCGCCGTCTTTCTCGCAGATCACTTTCATCTTGCCGCGCAGCACGAAGAAGATTTCTTCGACATCCATATGAATATGGCTGGGACCGATGTTGCCAGCCGGGATCACCATCGTCGAAAACGTGAAGCCGCCTGCGGGCACCGTGTTCATGTCCTTCGCGACGCCCGTCCCGCCCGTGCCGACATAGCGCATTTGCGCGCGGCGATATTTCGGGTCGTAGTCGGCCTGGAATTTCAGCGCGTCCCAGTCGTAACGACGCGTTTCCAGGCGCGCGACGCGGCTGTCCAACCATTGTGCAAAGCTCGCGTCCGCGGGTTGTTCCCACGATTTGCGTTCGACTTCGGCATCCGCCATCTCTTTCTCCTTTCGATTTGACAAGATCAATTCATCACGAAGCCGCCGTTGACCGGCAGCAACTGGCCAGTCACGAAGCGCGCGGCATCGGACAACAGGAACAGCACGGGCCCAGTGACGTCGTCGGGCACTTGTGCGCGCGTGAGCGCGCGGCCTTGCAGGTAGTACTGGTGACGTTCGGCAGGTACGTAGGCGGTGGCCTCGACTTCGGTGAGGCCCGGGGCGATCGCGTTGACGGTCACTTGATGTGCGCCGAATTCGCGCGCCAGCGAGCGGGTCATCGAAATCACCGCGCCCTTGCTCGCGACATACGCGAGCAACTTCGGCGCGCCCCACATCGCTGTGTCCGACGCGATGTTGACGATGCTGCCGCGGCCCGAATCACGCAGATATGGCAATGCGGCGATGCTCATCAGCCACGTGCCGCGCACGTTGACGTTCATCACGGCGTCCCACGTGTCGACCGACAACTCATCGGCGAACTTGCCGCCCGAGTTGGTGATCGCCGCGTTGTTGATCAGCGCGTCCAGCCCGCCGAGTTGCGCCGCGGCCCGATCGGCAAACTGCTTGATGCTGGCGGGGTCGGCGAGATCGAGCGGCAAATACGTCACTGCATGGCCTTGCTCGACCAGCGACGCCGCGAGCGCCCGGCCTTCGTCATGCAACACGTCGCCGAACACGACTTGCGCACCGGCTTGCACCAGCGAGCGAACAAACGCCGCGCCGAGGCCGCGCGCGCCGCCCGTCACGAGGACGCGTCTGCCCTGGAGTGCAGCCAATGCCTGGGACGCTTCGTTATGCATGGCTGTGACCTGCTGCTTCGGTCTGCGCAGTGCTGGCCTGAGCGGCTTGAGCGTGATACGCGTCCAGCTCAGCGAAATGCTGCTGCGCGCGCTGACGGAACATGCGGCGCACACGCGTCATACCGACGTCGTGCTGATAGAGGAATTCGTGCTCGCGTGCATTCGGCGCCATGCTTTCGAGAACATAGCGGTCCTGTTCCAGCACGGCCCAGTGCAGACCTTCCAGACGGTTGCGATACATGAAGCGCCATGCGTCGCGCTGCCAGCCCGACACCTTGCGCGTGCGCCAGAAGTAAACCTGGCAATTGTTTTCGTCGACCGGCGTAGCAAAGCCGATGATCCCGAAGTTGCCGCCCGGGCCGAACTTCTTCTTGTACGGAATCGCGAGGCGCATCCACAGCGCGCCGGTTTCGCCGAGCTCGACCCAGTCGAAGTTCACGTCGCGCTGGCCGACCTTTTCGAACATCAGACCGGTTTCGGTCTTGCGCACGCGCATGTCGGCCTGCTTGTCGCCTTCGGCCATCGAGTGCGAGGTCGCGTGCAAATACGCGCCGTGCATCGGGTCCATCACGTTGTCGATCGCATACTGGTAATTGCACTTCCAGTTCGACATGCACAGGAAGTTCGCGTACTCGTCGCCCACCAGTTCTTCAGGCAGCACGAGCGGCGTGGGTTCCTTATGGGCGTCGTCGCCGAACCACAGGAAGATCGCGCCGGCATGCTCTTCGACCGGATACGACTTCACGCACTTCTGGCCTTCCAGCGGGCAGTTCGAGACAGCCGGCACCTTCGTGACCGTGCCGCCGCCGTCGATTTCAATGCCGTGATACCAGCACGCCACGCTGCCGCCGAGGTTCCAGCCGAGCGACAAGCGCGCGCCGCGGTGCGGACAACGGTCTTCGAGCGCGCGGACTTTGCCTTCCTTGTCGCGCCACAGCACGATCTGATCGCCGAGGCGCGTCACGCCGACCGGCGCGTCACCAACCTGCCAGCTCGGTGCAACGGGATACCAGTAATTACGCAGGCCTCGGTTCAGATAAGACTGAATCGGGTCGGCCGCGCCTTGAGTCGTTGTATTGGGGGGCGTCATGAAGAGACTCCGGATGCGAAAGCGAAGAGACGTGTGCGGGAGAGCGCGCTTATTCAGCGAGCAGGCGGAATTCGGCGGCAAGACGATCGGCGTTCCACGCATTGCCTTCCGGAGTACGGAAGCCCACACGATTCAAACCGTCGACGACTTCCTGCAGCTCATTCGCGCCGGCTTCGAAAACCTTTTCCAGCGCATCGCCGAAGTCGTTCTCGTACTGGGTCGGCTCAGCCTTGCGCGTTTGCCAGATGAAGTTTTCGGTCTCACCCGGCTTTTCGATCACGCCCTTGCCGGCAACGTTGTTCGGCTGCGGCGCGAGCCACGGCTTCAGGAAGGGATTGAAGCTCACGATGTGTTCTGACATGTCATTCCACCTTGATCTGGATTTCTTCGCCGGCGAGACGTACCGAGTACATCTTCAGGTCGCGGCCACCCGGCTCTTTCAGGCATTTGCCGGTCGGGATATGGAACACGGCTTCGTGCAGCGGGCATTCGACAGTGTCGCCGTCGACAAAGCCCTGCGTCAGCAGCGCGTACGCATGGGGGCAGACGTTTTCCAGCGCGTACAGCGCATCGCCCACCTTGTAGATGCCGATTTCGGTGCCGTCGAGTTTGAACTCGAGCGGCGCGTCTTCGGACAGGTCGCCGGCATGGCCGGCGCAGCGCCATTGTTCAGTCATTTCTCGCCTTCTCCTGAAGCCCTATGTTCCATATAAGGAACATCAGTTCGTGTATGGATAATTATAGGAGTGGCTTTGGCTCGAGAAAATAAAAATCTGGGCTGGTAGGGGAAAACACCGACTGTGGCATTCGCAGCACAGCTTTGCGTGAACTGACGTGAACGGCGGTTTCCGCTTGAAAGCCTTTCTAGGCTTGGGTTTTCCAATAATTTTCAGACAAATACCGCGACCCTAATGCGGGTTTGTACGGGGTCCGAAAATTTATTTTGACCACTTCTAGACTCACTATACTATTCCATAGGCGATACAGTCGCCCATAGGTGGAACATAAAGCGGAGCAGTTTTGGCGCATAAACCCGAAGCTGTATTCAACCCAAAGCAAAGATCAGGGACGACGAAATTGGCGCGAGCTATCCGTCGTGTGATCAGGAGAACCAACGGTGAAGCACATCATTGCGGCGGCCGGCTTGACGGCAATCTGCGCAACGACCGGCGCCTGGGCGCAAAGCAGCGTGACGCTATACGGCAGCCTGGATGCCGGTATTGCGTACATCAGCAACGCGGGTGGCCATTCGAAGTGGATCGAGGAGCAGGGCAACATGCAGCCGGACCGCTGGGGCCTGAAGGGCGTCGAGGATCTGGGCGGTGGTCTTAAGACGGTTTTCCAGCTGGAAAACGGCTTCTATACGAACACGGGGGCATTCGCCAAAGCGGGCACGCTGTTCAATCGCCAGGCTTTTGTCGGATTGAGTTCTGACCAGTTCGGCACAGTGACGCTCGGCCATCAGACGCCGTTCAGCTTCGACGTGCTGGGTCCGCTGAGCACGGCCTATCAGGCTGCGAGCTGGTATGCGTTCCACCCGGGCAACATCGACGAACTCGCCGACACCGGCGTGGTGCCGTTCGACAACTCGGTGAAGTTCCGCTCGGCGAGCTTCGCCGGTTTCTCGGTCGGCGCGATGATGGGTCTCGGCAACACGACCAACTTCTCGACCGGCAAGACACTGAGCTTTGCGCTTAGCTATGCGAACGGTCCGTTCAAGGCAGGCGCGACCTATGCGAATGAGCACGACCGTACGCCGTCGATCGTGACAACGGGCATCACCAGCTTCCAGGGTGTGGCGGCGGCAAACTACACGGCAGCCAAGGTCGAGAACATGGGCGCGGGCGCGTCATACCAGTTCGGCAAGCTACTGGTGCACGGTTTGTACACGCGTGTGAAGCTGGAATCGTCCGGCCATTCGGACACGTATCAGAGCTACGACGTGGGCGCGAATTATCAGTTCACGCCGTTCAACAGCGTCGCCGGCGGCGCCGCGACCACGACGATGGCCGGCCATCGCTGGACGCAGTTCGAGATCGGCGACATCTACGCGCTATCGAAATCGACTCAGTTGTATGTGAATGCGCTGTATGAGCGCGCGGGCTCGAATACGGACGCCGCGTTCTTTACGGCGGGTGTGTCGAGCGGCCGGAACCAGACGATTTTCCTGACAGGTATCCACCACTCGTTCTGACGTCAGTGACGCCGACGATGACAGCGGTGTAAGGCAAACGGCCCGGGTGCGAAAGCAGCCGGGCCGTTTGACATGAGCAGAAGCGCCAAGAAAATCAGAATCAGTTCGCCGCAACCGATCTGCGACGCGCTTGAGCGGCGGTCGGATCATCTGGCCGCGGACGATAGCTGAGCCGCTCGGACAATTCGAGCGCCGCCTGGCAAACCGCGATGATGAGCGGTTCGCGTTCTTCCGCTTCGCCGATATCGGAACGGGGAATGGTGACGGTCAACGCCGCCGTGATCTTGCCGCTTTGGTCGCGCACCGGCGCGCTCACTACTGAAATGCCACGTTCAAAAGACGCTTCGCTCAACGCGTAGCCGAGCGCCGCGCTTTCGCGCACTCTTCCATACAGTTCTTCGACGGTCGCCGGCGTGCGTTCGGTGAATCGCTCGAGTTGCGGCTCCGGATACAACTGACGCAATTCTTCGAAACTCAAATCGCCCATCAGCACCTGGCCATGCACCGTGGCATGCGCGGGCAAGCGCGTGCCGACGTGCACCTTAACCGAACTGAACATTGGCTCATGGGTTTGCGCTTTGGCGACGAACACCACGTCGCGCTGGTCGCGGATCAGCAGATGCGTGCTGAGGCCGGTCGCGTCGCGCAAACGCTCGAGAATCGGCGTGCCAACGTCGGTCAGTTCGAGCGAGCTCAGATATTCGAAACCGAGTCGCAGCACCGCGACGCTCAAACGGAAATAGCGGTCGCCGTTCACGCGCTCGAGAAAGCCTAAAGCTTCGAGCGTTTGCAGCAGACGAAATGTGGTGGTGCGCGGAATGCCGATGCGCTTCGACAATTCGGGCGCGCCTAGAATCGGCTCGCGCGCGCTGAATTCGGCGAGGATGCGCAGCCCGCGCTCCAGCCCCGGCACGAGATAAGTCGATCCGCCGGTGCTCTCTTCATCAGTGGAATCGGGGGAATCGGCGCCGTCCGCCAGGGACCGCACCGCCTCGTCTCGCGGAGTTGAAACTGTCGCGCCGCGTGGCCTCGCGTGCTTGCGTCCCGCTCCTGTCTGCTCTTCTTTTGCCATCTTGGCTGCCGTCTTTGCCGTTGTCTCTGCTGTTCATCGGATACAGATCAACATGATAGCGCGAAGCACACGGCGGTCATTTTCGTTTCGCGCGGTGCTATGCTTTGATGCGGTCCATCGCGCGAGGTTTCACTGCCGCGCATTGGCTCGCGCCAGGCGTCCGGAGGCCACGTCCATGTCCGATTCCGTACAGATCCAGGTTGCCGACTCACATCTTTATCCGGGCTGCGCAGTGCAGATCGCGCACCTGCCCGAGCCGGCCCGCGCGGCGGCGGCGATAGTCGAATTCGCAGACGGCTCCGGCGCGCATGCCACCTGCCATCGGCGGACATTCGATGAACTCGAATTGACCGTTGACCGTTACGCTACACAGCGGCGTCATCCCGTGGACGCCAGACATTGGCTTCTGTTCGCCATCGACTCGACGCACAACAGTTGGCGCGTGAAGCGACGATTACCCTAACCGTCACTGCGCCACCCCGTGCAGCTTGGCAATCACTGCATCGGAGATCTGCTGCGCGGTCTTCTCGATCGTCTTCTTTTCGTCACCGCTCGCCATCACGAACTTCGCCGCGATCACGTACGGATTGAGTTTGATCACCGCGCCTGGCTTTCCCTTGCTGTCGGCTTCTTCGACGGACTGATAGAGCGGCGGCAAATCGGCCGTCGCGAGGCTGTCGCACGACACCGCCACTTGAATATTGTTCTGACCCGCACCAAAACCGACCATAGCGCGTCTTAGACGATTGCCGTCGTCGACGCTCAGAAACACGCCTCGCACTTGCCAACCCGTTGCGGGTAACGGCTGGCCGGGCGCAATACGGCGCGCGTCGACTCCGCCTTTTTTCAGGTCCGCAGTCAGCGCATCGCCCATCTCGTTCACGATGTCCTTGGCGTGGTCCTGCGGATTCTTGTCCTTGCCCATCGGTCCTGGACCGCTCGGCAGCAGACCGCGCAGGCGGCGCACACGTTGCCCCGGTCCGCTGTCAGGCGTCACGTTGGCCACGTCGAGATCGAAGTCGGACACATAGACGATCGGCGCGGGCGCGGCGAAGGGGGCGCTGTCCGCGGCTGCACTGAGCGTCGATATCGCGCCGAGGCATCCCGCCACCATCGTGAGTTGCAGCAATCGACGCAGCATGGCTCGCCTCCGCGAATGTCTTTCCGACGCGGCTATCGTACAGCCGTGCGCGCTGGGCGTAAGTTTTTTTCGTGCCCGATCGTCGTACCTTTTCGCCTTGCATAACACGCGTTGCGACATAGACTGATAAAGCGTTACTTCGCAATTTGTACGGAACTGCCATGCGCCTGACCATCCTCATCAACGGTTCCGATCCCACCGTCAGCCACGACTACGCTGTGTTATGGCTCGACACCGACGAACATCGGTGGTCGAGGGAAGCGCATCAAGGGATCGATCTGCCCCCGTGGGGCGAGTTACACGACGACAATGGCGTGACGACCCTCTGTGCGCCGAGCACGGATGCGCCCCTGTGCACGCTGCGCGGATTGCACGTGGATCGCAAACAACGTGTGAGCGCGGCGCAAGGTGCCGCAGCGTGGACAGCCTTGCCGACGCGCGCGCCGGCCAGCGGCTTCTGGCGCTTGCAAGCCGTCGATCGCCAGAATGTGCACGCCGAACACAGTGTTTTCGGCAATTAGGTTTCGGCGCTTTTTTTCGTCGGTCGAAATTTCCACTCATCCAAAACGCGCCGCCTGCGTGCGTGGTGGGTGAGTTTGTGTGCGCGTTCGACCGTCGGCCCATATTTCCGCGCTCCGCATTCCGTGCGCTTAAGTCCGTCTTAAGTTTGCGTGCGTAGAGTTTGAATTCCACGCATTAGGGTCGCTGCAAAGCGGCCCGTTTTTTTGGTGCAGCGGTTTTTGCCGTGCCTGTTCCGCTTCTTCCGCTCGTAGCGGCTTTCATCGCTACGGACACTGCGCAAAGCCACTTCCTTCCCTCGTTTTCTTCTGCGTTCAACGTCGCTCGACACAGGCTCGCGACGCTATACTTGCGCCCCCGATCCCTCAACTGATCCACACATGAAGAAGTGGTTTGCCTGTCTGTTGTTCGCCGTTGCCGCTCACGCGAGTGCGGCTCCTTCCTGCACCCAGTTCACCCCGAATGCGCAATGGCCGGTTCTGACCAATCAGAAGATGGCACCGAAAACGCGCATGCTTTGCTATAGCGATTTCGCGGTGCTGCATTCGGGTATCACGCATGGTCCTTTGTGGTCCGCGGAGCATCTGACGCGCGACCATATCGAAGCCGCTAAAGACATGGTACGCACCAACAAGTTCTTCGAAGACGCGCGTTTGCCCGACGGTGAAGGCGCGACGCTCGCGGACTATAAACGCAGCGGCTTCGATCGCGGTCACATGAGTCCCGCAGGCAATCGCTGGAATCAGGAAGCGATGGCACAATCGTTTTCGCTGGCGAACGTCGTGCCGCAAAATCGCGAGAACAATCAGCGCTTGTGGGCGCGTATCGAAACGTCGGTGCGTAAGATCGCCATGTCGTACAACGATACGTATGTCGTCACCGGGCCGATTTTCAGCGGCCAGCAATTGCAAACCATCGGACCGACGCGCGTCTTCGTGCCGACGCAATTGTTCAAGGTGGTCTATGTGCCGTCCCGGCAGATGGCGTTCGCGGTAATGGTAGACAACGTCTCGACCAACCGCTATGACATCAGGACGATTCACGAACTCGAGACAGCATCGGGTATCCGTTTTCCGGGCATTCCGGAGAGCCGGCAAAGATCAGCGACCGGGAGGACTAAAAGGTGTTTAAACCCTATTCGAACGATGACGACGTGCTCAACATCCAGGGCGATGCACTCACCGTCAGCAACGGCACCACACGCGTAGTGCTGAACGGAACGCTGGAGTTGACGCAAGACCAGCGCGGGCTGAAGGCAGCACTAGCGCTGAAGGAAGCGATCGATGCGGTAGTGGCCGCGCTGCAGGCGCAGACCAATCTGCCGGCGAAGGTGAAGGACGAGCCGGATGCGAAGCCAGGTGTCGTGCAGAATCCGTTCAACTAGCGACGTAAGGCGCCGGCCGTCAAAGCATTTCCCTTTTTACCTGCGCGCCGCCTGGCCTTATCTGTTGTCACGCAAATCGATCAATGCCTGGCGGACGCGCGCAACAACTTCTAACCACCCCACGCCTCTTTCCCGGAATAGACGAGCAGACGGATACCACGGGCTGTCGTCACGACCGAAGTGCCATCTCCAGTCGCCATACATAGGCAACATCAACCAAACGGGCATACCCATCGCACCCGCCAGGTGAGCTGCTGACGTATCCACGCTAATCAGCAGATCCAACGCCTCCAGCTCCTTTGCCGTATCGCCAAAGGAACGAAGACGAGGGCCCAGATCATGAAGATGATTCAAGCGCGCTGCGTATTCGGCCGCCTCCGCTTCGCCCTGGCCCTTTTGCATGACGTAAAACTCGATCCCCTCCAGTTCGAACAGCGGGTCGAGGCAGCCGAGCGACGGCAGTGATCTGGCGCCGTCGTTCTCGTGTGTCGGCGCCCCTTTGAACACCACGCCGACTTTCAATGCCCGCCGGCTGCATGGCTCGACCGTCGGCGCACTGCTGCCAGTCACCCGCAGGTACGGCACCACTTCCGGTAAATGATCAATGTCGAGCACGGCCCACGCGGGAATTGCATGGGGATAGACCCAATAGTCGTGAGGCGGCAATAACTGCGCCTCCTCAACGGCGTAGATGGCAGCGGCCTCTCCCGAGGCCTTGAACAGTTCCACGAGCGGTGCCTGGCACACCACCGTGACATGCGACGCCCCGTAATGCTCGCGAAGCGTCCGTGCAAACCGGAAAAAGAAAATTTCGTCGCCGAGACCGAATTCGCTCCAGATAACAATCGATTTGCCCCGAAGCGGTTCGCCGCGCCAGTCCGCGTAAGCCGGCGGCTGAGCCGTTGTTCGGCGTGACCACTCCACGCCGGCAAGCAACGCTTCGCGTTGCCGGAAACCCTCGTTCAGCTTACCCAGCGCAACGAGTCCCAAGGCACTGAAGAGCCGAGGTAGATATTCGTTCGGAAGCCGCCGAACACAAGCGGTCCACAATGCTTCGAGTTCATGACTGTGGTCCCGGCGCAGCACCGCCAAACTCACGCGATAGTAGGTTTCGAACCGGTAAGGGTAAAGTCTTAGCGCCTCGCGGCAATTTTGTGCGAGCATTGATTCGTCTTCCGCCTTGTCGATGACATCGAGCACGTCGGACAGTTGCGGAACATGGCGTTTGCGCAGCACGATTTCTATCGCGCACCGCTGACCTTTGTCCTGCGGCTCGTCGAGCGGGTCGCGTCGATTGTGTTCGTACTCACGGATCAGGCAGGTCCGTTCGCACGACGCTATCGGCGATGCATCGATCACCAGATCCAGCACGTTTACCGAATCTTGCGTTGCCGCGGCCGGCTCGTAGATCGTGAAGCCATGCTTATGATCGGCATCGAAGCCGGTCGACGGCACGCCGCCTTCGCCCCGCTTCCCATCCGGTACAGTCAGAATCAAATAGCCGCCAGGTTTGACTAGTTCAAGCCATCTGGCGATAACCTGGCGGGGATTCGCGAAGCGCCCAAGGCAGTGCGAGTGAACGAAATCGAAGACGTCGGCCGGCGCGCCATCCATATGGACCGGGTCACGCTGCTCAATATCCCAGCCGACCAGTTGCTGGATAGCAGGAAAATTAGACGCAAAGTCTTTCTGGATATCTGCACCTGTACCGATGTCCAGCCCAATACCGGAGAAATAGCGGTACAAAAATTCAGGATCGTTTGCACGCCGCAGCGCGGATTGACGTGTGTCGTTCATCTGGTTTTTTGCACAAGTTTGATTCGAAGCCTGGTCGCGGCAACGGCAGACAACCGACTTCGGTCATCGGGAAAGGTAGATGATAATCGCCAGTTAGCGAGACGCATCACAATATAAGACGCGCCTCGTATGCACGCCAGCTTCCGAATCAAAGCGGACACAGGCTTCCGCTGCGAACGCGCCTTAACGGCCTCAGGCTGATTCAGGACCCCGATATGTATCCGCCGTTACGTTTTGTCACCAGAGCACCGTCAACTGCTGTCTTCCCACCAACGTTAAACCGGCAGCGCTGAAACATTTCAGCCGCGACACAAAGAACAACCGGTTTAACCAGGAGTTACATCATGAAGACGCTTTTCGCTGCTCTCGCTTCCGCTCTCGTCGTGTCGACCGCATTCGCACAAACCGCAGCACCCGCGGCCGCACAACCTGCGCAAACGCAACCTGCCGGCCAAGCGAATCTGAAGGCGAGCACCGCCGCGCAAACGGGCGCCACAGATGAAGGCACCGCCACGACCAAAGCGCCGACGAAGGCCGCGACGAAGGCGCATGTGAAGAAGGCTTCCGCCAGCCACACGGCAAAGACTCATAAGGCCACCAAGAAGACCGCAGTAGATACGAGCGCAAGCAAGACAAAGACGGAGAGCGCGAAAGAGGCCAGCAATGCCCCGGCAAAAACCGACGGCGCAAAGACCGACACGACGAAAACGCAATAACACGTGATCGGTATTCGGCATGCACCGGCCAGGCATCTGTAATTAATCGAAGCCGAACTCTGCCGTTCAGGGAGGGCGAGTCTCACGACTCGCCTTTTTTTATGGGCGCGTCGCATGGGCCTGGTTGAAGCTCACTCCAAGTCAAATTGCCAGCACGGCCCCTGATGCAATTCGAGCAACTCGTCTAGTCCCCGTGATTTTTTCAGCGGACACCTCAATTTTTGCACTGCGTTTACCCGTAGACGTCTAATCTCGAACTGTCTTGATCAACCATGGCGTCAACGAACGCCGCATCAAATGGCACTCACGCAATCAATCGACAACTTCGAAACGCAGCCGCTTAGCGCGCCGCCGGTCCAGCGCAACAATGTCATCCCCTTCCCCGCGGCTCGCGCCCGCTTGCAGATCACCCTGCCTCATCCTCCGCACGATCTTCCTGGCATCCAGCTCCGCACACTGCTTCATTCGCCGCTCGGCGTGTATGTGGTCAGCACGGAGGCCGTACGCGAAGAAGTGCGCGTGCAACTCGACATTGCGCTCGGCGACCTGGATTTCACCTTGCATACGCTGATCTCGACACTCCCTGCAGCACTCATCGGACCATTGAAGCGCCGCCATGCCGTCGCAAAGGCGCGCTAATCATGTTCTCAGGAATCTGGTTGCCCATCGTCACCCCGTTTCGCAATGGTGAAGTCGACGTCGACGCGTTGCAGCGCCTCGCGGACTATTACCTGCGCACGGAGATCAGCGGATTTGTCGCCTTGAGCACGACGGGCGAAGCCGCTTTGTTACAGGAATCCGAACGCCTCACCGTCTTGCAGGCGCTGACCGATGTGATCGGCTCGCGTCTGCCGATGCTGATCGGCGTTGGCGGCGCCAATACGCGCGACGTCCTTCACGATATTCAGCGCTATGAGCGCTGGGACTGCGCGGGCTATCTGGTGTCTCCACCGTCGTACGTATGTCCGGATCAAGCCGGCGTGCAATGGCATTTCGAACAGGCCGCGCTCGCCACCGAACGCCCTATCGTTTTGTACGACGTACCGCATCGCACCGGTGTGGCGATCGCGCCTGAAACGGTTGCGCGTTTGGTCGAATACAGCAACATCGTCGCAATCAAGGAATGCGTGAAGGACCATTTCAGCAAGCTGCGCGGCCTACCGATCAGCGTGCTATGCGGCACCGATGAAGCATTGGACGACTGTCTGCATAGCGGCGGCACCGGTGGCATTCTGGCGAGCGCACATGTTTGCGCAGACCTGCTGGTTGCCGTACAGGAATTGATCCGCACCGACCGCGATCCGGACGAGCGCAATCTGTTCGCCAGTTTGCTGCCGGTATTGCGTCTGCTGTTCGCCGCACCCAATCCGTCCGCGATCAAGGCGATGCTGGCATTCGATCATTCAATGACCGACGAAACGCGCATGCCGATCACGCGCGCGTCGGCACAACTCGTCGAGCGTCTCGGCACCGCGCGCGACAGGTTGCAAGATCTGCGTGCCGAGTTTGCCGGAGCGATGAGCTAAAGCGCTGGAGCAACAACAAGAGGGCCCGAGGAGGAATGCGCCACGAATGAGTTCATCATTCGTGGCGCAAACTTGCGTCCAGGCGTTGCATCCGCAGCACGACGCGCTGCGCGTAACCGCGGCCGCCGCCGCTGTAGCGAACCAGCGCGGCGTCGAGATCGCCGCCGCTTTGATCGAGGTAGCCACGCAAAATGGTCGAGCCGATGCGTACGTTGATTGCCGGATCGGACAAATCGGTTGTGCCCGCAATCAATTGCGGATGCGCAGCGGGCAAGACCTGCATCAATCCTCGCGCGCCTGCGATGCTGACCGCGTGACGATCGAAACTCGACTCGACCGACATCACAGCAAGCAGCAATACCGGCGAGATGGCTTGACGCTCGGCTTCGATCAACACCGCGCGAGCGATCTTCATGGATTCCAATGGCGCAACGCGAAACTTCGCGCGCAGCATGGCGGTGATATCGCTGAGCGCCGGCAAGCCGGCGTCAGGCGCTGCGTCGCTCGCGACAGTTGGAGCGGCTAACGGCAATGGCAATGGCAACGCCGACTGCGCGTCGGCGGCGTGCGATGCCGCGGCGAACGAGAAGACGATCGCCGCGAACATCACCTTCAGGCCGGCTTTGCGGCGAAGGTTTCGTTGTACCTGGACACCATCCAGAGCGCTATTTCCGTGCATAGGTTCGCTTCCTGACCGGGGTACATCGACCTTACCGGGCTTGGTGTAGCGAATCGCCAAAGAAATAGGGGTGCGCCGTAAAATGCTTATAAAGATGCAGCGACGTGTCAGTGGACGTATAGGGGATGCAAGGTCGCGCTTTGCGCGTAGATCGAGGCGATCAGTTCGCGGCCGGATTCAGATCAGCCAGCGCCCTGAGCTTTTGCACGTCGGTGATTTCGATTTCCGCATAGCCGAGCTTCAACGCACCCTGCGTTTCGAACTGCTTGAGCACCTGATTGATCGTCTGCCGCGACAGGGCCAGCATCATCGCGAGGTCCTCCTGCGGTACTTTGAGTACGCGCCTCAATGCGCCGGGTTCGCCGTAGCCGCCTGCCATCAACAATAGGCGGCGCGCCACGCGCGGTGCGGCGGGCAGCAAGGCGGCTTCTTCAATGGCGTCGAAAGCGAGGCGCAGCTTTTGCGTCAACAGCAAACCGAAGACATGCCAATACTCGGGCGTGCGTTCGAGCAACGCGGCAAGCGCGGCGCGCGACACATGAAACAGCTCGGAATCGCGTTCGGCATACGCATCATGGGTTCGCGGGCGGTTGTCGAACAGCGCGATCTCGCCGAACCAGTTGACCGGTTCGATGACCGCGAGCAACGCCTCTTTGCCGGCCGAGCTGGCCGCGCCGATTCTCACGAGACCGTCGAGCACGCAATAGAGGCCGTCGTCGGAATCGCCGCGCGTGAAGAGCCGTTGACCGGCCGCGAGGCGCTCGACACGCCCCGCTTCGATCAGCTGCGCCCGCATGGCAGCGGGCGCCGAGCGAAACCACGCGCTGCGTTCAAGCAGCGCGGCAAGCTCATTGGATGAAAAACTCGCAGTCATAGAACGGTATCCGTGCCCGATTGTCGGCTACCCGATGGTTTCAAATTCCGCTGCCCGCGATTATGCTGGCTTTGATTGAGGAGCGGCATCCATGAGAACGCTGACGCAACAGCTTACGCAATACGCGGCCTACCATCGTGACCGGCGCAATATCGCCACGCATTTCATCGGCATTCCGATGATCGTGCTCGCGCTGGCAGTGTTGTTGAGCCGGCCTGCTTTCAGCTTCGGCGCGCTGCCATTTACGTTGTCGCCCGCGTGGGTGTTGTTCGCCGTAGCCACCGTCTATTACCTCGTGCTCGACGTGCCGCTCGGCGTGATGATGGCAGTCGTATCGGTGTTGTGCGTCGCGTGCGGGGAGTGGCTCGCCGCGCAAACTACCCTCACCTGGCTCGCCTCCGGCATCGGACTCTTCGTAGTCGGCTGGGTGTTCCAGTTCATCGGCCACGTCGCCTACGAACATCGCAAGCCGGCATTTGTCGACGATGTGATCGGTCTGCTGATCGGGCCGTTATTCGTCCTTGCTGAAGCGTTGTTCGGTGTTGGCTGGCGGCCGGCGCTGCGCGAAACGATCGAGGCACAGGTCGGCGCAACGCGTATCAATGCGGCGCAAACCGAATGAGCCGCACGCTATGCAAAGCCGTCAGCGCAACCGCCATCCAGATCGGAACATAGGTGGCTAACTGTGTGGCGCTGAGCGTCTCGCCGAGCAGCGTGATCGAGACAAACACGAGCAACACCGGTTCGACATAGCCAAGAATGCCGAACAAGGCGACCGGCAATAAACGGCTCGCCTTCAGATACGAAGCCAGCGCAATGGTGCTGAGCGCGCCGAGTCCCGGCAACAATAAGCACCACATGTCGATACGGCCGCCGATCATCGTCAGCGAACCGCCGATGATGATGAACAGCGCCGCCGCGGGCAACAGCAGCGCCATTTCGACCGTGAACATGGCGAGCGAATCCTGGTTGATTTTGCGGCGCAGCACGAAATACGGTGGATAGCCGAGCGCGACGAGCAACGTGGGCCACGAAAAGGCGCCCGTCATCCACAGTTCATGCACGACACCCAACGCGGCGCAGATAACAGCGAGCCACTGCAGACCGTCGAGGCTCTCGCGATAGTAGAAACGGCCAACCAACACCATCACCAACGGCAGCAGAAAATAGCCGAGCGAGACTTCGAGCATGCGCCCATGCAGCGGCGCCCATAGAAAAACCCACAGCTGCGCGCCTAGCAACGCCGCGCTGACAACCATCGCCGCGCCGAGCGTCGGCTCCGTCACCATGCGGTAAAGAAGTTGCCGGAGAATCGGCAGGCGTTTGCGCAACACGATCAGCAATAGCGCCCCCGGGACAGTCCACACAATACGCCACGCGAAAATGTCGAGACCGCTCAACGGCGCAAGCAGCTTGGCGTAAGCGGACAGTAAAGCAAACATCGCCGCCGCGCCGACCGACAACGCGATACCGCGCTTTGGGTCATACTGGTTCATTGCGCGGCCCGTGGCGCAATCGCTTTGAGATGCAGTGCAGGTGCGAGAACGGATACAGGTGCAGGTGTGTGCGGCGCAGCATATGGCTGTGCGCCTCGAGTTGTTGTCATTGGAAGTAAAGTCTCTCAAGCAAGCAGTACGGCGGGTAGTGCGTATCAAGCGCTACGTTTTTATCTTCGATATGCGATGCAAGCCGGCATTCTAGACGGGTTCCCGAACAACGTGCCCGTTCGTTCTTTGCAGCCAATAGCAATTTTTCCCGTGCGCATCGCGCGCCGATGCACTAGAACATAACTTCACGCGCGCCAGGCGAATCCGCAGTTGCAACGCCGGCAGCTTGCAGCGCAGTTGCGCAAGCGCGAATCTTGCTACGAAGTCTAGCGGCACCGTTTGCAACGTCATCTGAGACACCTTGGATATCCGTCGCAAGCGTCATTTTCAACTGTCATCACAGCATCAATGAGCCGGGCCGGCAAAGGCAGTCCACACGGACCGAGCCCGCCCTTCTTTCCCGCGGCATACCGCAACTGCGCGCAACTGCAAGCAACTGCGCTCCGTTGCACCTGCCGCCGCCCGGCCAGCAATCCCGCTCATCGAATGTGACTACTGGAGCCAGCATGACCCAGCCAGCCCTATCGCACGACGCATCGCCCGACCTGCTCCGCGCCACGTTTGCCGCCGAGGTTCGCGCCGGACTCACCCACACGCCGCAAAAAGAGTTGCCGTCGAAGTATCTGTATGACGAAGTGGGTTCTGCGCTGTTTGAAGTGATCACCGTACTGCCCGAATACGGAGTGACACGCGCCGAGGAACGCTTGCTCGCGAAGCACGCAGCGGACATCGTCGCGCATCTGCCGCACGACGTGACCGTCGCTGAGCTGGGCAGCGGCAGCGGTCGCAAAACGCGGCGCATTCTTGAAGCGCTGTGTAAAAAGCGCCCTACTTCTTACTTCCCGATTGAAATTTCGCGCAGCGCGTTGCAGTTGTGCAGGCGCGAACTTGGCGACATCGAGCGGATTTCGATCGTCGGTTACGAACGCGATTACCTCGCCGGGCTCGCCGAGGTGAGCCAGGACCGCGCGGCGGACGAGCGCTTACTCGTGCTGTTTCTTGGCAGCACGATCGGCAATTTCGGCCGGCTCGCAGCGACGCGTTTTCTGCGCGATATCCGCAACATGCTGGCGCCCGGCGACGCGTTGCTGCTCGGCACGGATCTGATCAAGCCGGTACCGGTGCTGGTGGCCGCCTACGACGATTCGGTCGGCGTGACCGCGTCGTTCAATCTGAATCTGCTGGCGCGTATCAATCGGGAGCTCGACGGCGATTTTCCGCTCGATGCGTTCGAACACGTTGCGCGCTTCAATCCGGACGCGCGCAGCATCGAGATGCATTTGCGTGCGAAGCGCGATGTCACCGCGCATGTGGGCGCCGCGCAATTGACGGTCTCGCTCAAGGCAGGCGAAACAATCTGGACCGAGAGCAGCCACAAATATCGCGCGGACGAGGTGCCCGCGATCGCCGACGATGCCGGCTTCGTGTGCAGCCATCAATGGATCGAAGACGGATGGGGGTTCGCTGAGAGTTTGCTGGTGGCGCGCTAGGCGCAAAGCGTTATCGGCTGACTGATCGGACAAACAGGACGCGCAAACGGCAAGGCGGCGCGCTATCGGGATGATGGCGCGCCGCCTTTTTTTGCGTGAAGCTCACTGACGTGCTCAGTGCTGCTCGAACCGTTCGAAACGCTTTTCGGTCGCGCGCTCTTCGCCGCTCACTTCGGTGACGCGCGCCGCCGGCGGCCCGTGACGCAGCCACGACAGCATCCGGTCGACCTGGTTGGCCGAGCCCTGCAACATGGCTTCGACGGAACCGTCGTCGAGATTCGCCACCCATCCCTTGATACCGAGCGCGTGGGCCTGCCGCACAGTGGCGTGGCGAAAACCCACGCCCTGCACGGTGCCGCGCACCCGTACGTAATATGTTTCGATCCGCTGGTCCAGATCCGGGGCCATGCCGTCCTCTCTTCACATTCTTTCAAGCCGGCATTCTAGACGCGTCGCGGCAACATTGCTCGGTGGTCTCTCCAAGTTCTCCTGCGCGCCTCGGTCCCCCGGCACGACACGTGGCCCGCGCGACACGTACAATCCGTCGACTGTCACGCAGGGAATCAAACAGAATGACCGAACAGAATCGCGATCTCGTGCTCGTGACCGGCGCATCCGGCTTCGTCGGCTCGTCGGTGGCGCGCATCGCGCAACAGAAGGGCTTCAAGGTGCGCGTGCTGGTGCGCGCCACCAGTCCGCGTAAAAACGTCGAGGCGCTGGATGCGGAAATCGTCGTGGGCGATATGCGCGACGAAGCGTCGATGCGCAACGCGCTGCGCGGCGTGCGCTATCTGCTGCACGTCGCCGCCGACTATCGCCTGTGGGCGCCGGACCCGAGCGAAATCGAGCGCTCGAATCTCGAAGGCACCGAGGCGACCATGCGCGCGGCGCTGAAGGAAGGCGTCGAACGCATCGTCTACACGAGCAGCGTGGCCACGTTGAAAGTCACCAGTTCCGGCCAGTCCGCCGATGAAACCTCGCCGCTCAAGGCCGACCAGGCAATCGGCGTGTACAAGCGCAGCAAGGTGCTGGCCGAACGCGCGGTGGAGCGCATGATCGCCGAAGACGGCCTGCCGGCCGTGATCGTCAATCCGTCCACGCCGATCGGTCCGCGCGACGTCAAGCCGACGCCGACCGGGCGCATCATCGTCGAAGCGGCGCTCGGCAAGATTCCCGCGTTCGTCGACACGGGGCTGAACCTCGTGCACGTGGACGACGTGGCCGCCGGTCATTTTCTCGCGCTCGAACGCGGCAAGATCGGCGAGCGCTACATTCTCGGCGGCGAAAATCTGCCGCTACAGCAGATGCTCGCGGATATCGCCGCGCTAACCGGCCGCAAGGCGCCGACGCTGAGTTTGCCGCGCTGGCCGCTTTATCCGCTCGCCGCGGGCGCGGAAGCCGTCGCCAAGATCACGAAACGTGAACCGTTCCTCACCGTCGACGGTCTGAAGATGTCGAAGAACAAGATGTACTTCAGCTCGGCGAAGGCGGAACGCGAGCTCGGCTATCGCGCGCGGCCCTATCGCGAAGGCTTGAGCGATGCGATCGAATGGTTCAGGCAAGCCGGGTATTTGAAGGCTTGATAAAAGTGCTGACGCAGGTCGCGCCGATCTGGTGCGGCCTGCACGCACTTTGTTACAACGTCACTGTGTTTGCGACAGGTAAAAGCCTACGCGCAGCAGTTAAAATCGTGGGTCTTACCAGAGAAAGCTCGCATGAATCTTCACGAACAGCTCGGCGCGCTGGAAATGGGCGTCGATCAGCTCATCCAGGCTGTCGTGGCCCCGCAGGCCGAAAACATCCCCGAGACACCCGCACACACTGCAAACGGCGCAGAGGTGGCAGCGCAGGAAACGCCGGCGCCGAATCACGCCTCATCGGAATCAAAAACGCAAACTGTTGCGTCTGAGGCAACGACGGCGGAAATCGCAGCAGATGCCGCGGAGTCGGGCAAAGAGCCGGCCGCCCAGGTGCAGCCCACGCTCGAAATCAACCGCCCCGCGCAAAACGAAATCACCATGACGATCGGCGGCCAGACGGTCGCGCTGCGTGCCGAGCAGATCGGGCAGCTGATCGAGGAGTTGTCGAACGCGCGCGCCTCGATGACGCCGGAACCGCCGCCGGGCATTCCGCCGGGCTGGCGCTTCGTCTCGACGAAGAATCCCGTCATGGCCGTGCAGAAACAGTCGAATGGCGACCGCCTGCTGGTCATGCGCCACACCGGTCACGGCTGGGTGCCGTTCACGTTCTCGCCCGACATGGTGATCCAGATGTACATGATGCTCACCAAGGGCTGAAACAAAGGTCGATATAAAAAAAACGGCGCCCGAGAGCGCCGTTTTTTTCGTCTGATCAATCCCTGCGCACGCGCATCTCAGCGCTCCTGCACCGGCGCCTGCACGCGTGCCTTCCATTGACCGCCTTTGCCGCGCCAGTAGCGCACGGCGGACGCAAACGTCGCGCCGACATAGAACAACGCCACCAGCGGCAGAAACGGGGCCCACAGCGGCGAGCGACGGTAGTAGCTAAGCATCGGCGCATACGCGCAGCACATGGCCGCCCAGGCGAGCCAGGCGGGCGAGCCCTGAGGACCGAGCGCCAGCGCGGCCGCCGGCGGCACCAGGTAGATGACGGTCATGCCCAACAGCGTGCCGGCCAGCAGCAGCGGCGAGTAATGCAGCTGCGTAAAGGCCGTGCGCGCGATCATGTTCCAGATCTCACGCCAGCTATCGTAAGGACGCAACGACACGCTGCGCGCCGCCACATCGAGACGGATCGGATGACGCCCCGTGCCGCGGTGCTTGATACGCGCAGCAAGGCTGCAATCGTCGATCAGCTCGGCGCGAATCGACTCGATGCCGCCCGCCTCTTCGAGCGCGCTGCGCCGCACCAGCATGCAGCCGCCCGCTGCCGCTGCCGTGCGGTTGCGCGGGTTGTTGACCCACGAAAACGGGTACAGCTTGGCGAAGAAGAACACGAAGGCCGGAATCAGCGCCTTCTCCCAGAACGAATCGCAGCGCAGACGGACCATCAGCGAGACGAGGTCGCGCTTTTCCGCATCCGCACGGGCGACGAGTTGCGCGACGGCGTCGGCGGGATGGCCGATGTCAGCATCGGTGAGCAGCAGGAAATCGGCCGGCAGGCCGAGCGTGCGCACCGCCTCGATACCTTGCGACTGCGCCCACACCTTGCCGGACCAGCCCGGCGGCAGCGGCTTCGCGCTCAGCACGGTCAGACGATCGGGGCATTGCAGTTGCAACGCGGCGGCACGGGCGGCATCGGCGGTGCCGTCGGTGCTGTGGTCGTCGACCACGATCACGTGAAATTCGCCCGGATAGTCCTGCTCAAGCAAGGTGGTGACCGCTTGCGCGATCACATCGACTTCATTGCGTGCCGGCACCACGGCGGCGACCGCCGGCCATGTTTCGCGCGGCTCAAGCGTGAGCGGCGCGGCGGGCCGCGCCCGCCAGAAACCGCCGCGTGCAAACAGCAACACACACCAGATCAGCAGGGAAAGACACGAAAGAAGAAACAGAACCACCGCCATTAAGCATTACCCTCGAGTGAACCGGCTTGTACGCCGACGCGCCGCGACAGGCGCATCACCACAGTGCGTACCGCGACGACGCACCAGTCAAATGTGTTGAGTACCGGCCGCTCGCGAAACACGTCGTAGCCGGCTTTTTCGATCCGTTCGAGGATCCGCAAACCGCCGTGGATGGCGCCGCACAGTTCGATTCCCAGGCGCCCTGGAATCCGCAACGCGAGCGGCGCGCCACGTACCAGCGTGGTCCGCACGAACGAAATTTCGTAGGCCATCAGCTTCGTCCACGCATCGTCGACGACGCCTTTGGCGATCTGCGCCTCGGTCACGTTGAAGCGCCGCATATCCGCGAGCGGCAGATACACACGGTCTTTTTCCCAGTCGGCGGTGACGTCCTGCCAGAAACTGATTAGTTGCGAAGCCGTGCAGATCGCATCGGCGTCGGCGAGATTCTCCGGCGTGGCGGCGCCCACCAGATGCAGCATCAACTGCCCGATCGGGCTGGCCGAGTGGCGGCAATAGTCGAGCAAGGCGGACCGGTCCGCGTAACGACGGGTGTCGATGTCCTGACCGCAGGCGTGGAGCAGATCGTAGAACGGCGCGAGCGGCAGTTTATACTGCGCGATCACGCCGGCGAGCTTGCCGAACAGGAGCGGATGCACGGGCGCCGCGCGCCCCTCCGCCACCGCGTCGAGGCCGGCGCGAAAGTCGGCGAGGCGGGCATGCCGCTCGGCCGGGCTCCAGTCGCCCTCATCGGCGATGTCGCCGGCGGTGCGGACAACCTGATAGATAATGCCGATAGGCGCGCGCAGCGCCTTTGGCAGCAGCACGCTCGCGACCGGAAAGTTTTCGTATTGATCGACGTCCATCCAGCGAGCCTCGAAACCTTTTTGTAATGCGGCAGCCGATACGTGCCGCAGGACCACGTAGTTTAAGGGTTCCGCCAAACCGGTGCAGCGTGTAATCATTGCCACCTGCGCCACGCGGGCGGCTCCGGGCCGCAACCCGCAGTGCGGCCCGGCCCCAACACCCTGGCGGGTACGCCAAAGCAAAGCCGGCCTGATAGCGTTAGAATGCGCGTTTGGTTTTGCTGTACCGGCTGGTCGCCGGGGCTCAAGACGTCAACTAAATAGATGATCGCGGCGATAAAGTCATAATTACCGACTTCTTCGAAACCCGCGTCAGTCGGAGTTCGCCAATTTATGCGAGTCATCCTTGCTCAGCCCCGCGGCTTTTGTGCGGGTGTTGTACGTGCAATCGAGATCGTCGATCGCGCGTTACAGCAACACGGCGCGCCCGTGTATGTTCGCCACGAGATTGTTCACAATCGCCACGTGGTGGATAACCTGCGCCAGAAAGGCGCGCGCTTTGTCGAAGAACTCGATGAGGTGCCGCACGGCGCCGTGGCGATTTTCAGCGCACACGGTGTCGCGCAAACCGTCGAGCGCGACGCGGAACAGCGCGGCCTCGACGTGCTCGACGCGACCTGCCCGCTCGTGACCAAGGTTCACGTGCAAGGGCGCCAATATGTGGCAGCGGGTCGTACCCTGATCCTGATCGGCCACGCGGGCCATCCGGAAGTGGAAGGCACGATCGGCCAGATTCCCGGCAAGGTGCTGCTGGTGCAGAGCGAGGCTGAAGTCGCGCATCTGGACCTGCCGCTCGATACGCCGCTGGCGTACGTCACGCAGACCACGCTGTCGGTCGACGACACACGTGGCATTATCGATGCCCTGCTGCGCCGTTTCACCGACATCGTCGGTCCCGACACGCGTGACATCTGCTACGCCACGCAAAACCGTCAGGCGGCGGTGCGCGAACTGAGTAAAGAGGTCGAGGTGCTGCTGGTGGTAGGCGCAACCAACAGTTCGAACTCGAACCGGCTGCGTGAGATCGGCAGCGAAACCGGCGTGGCGAGCTATCTCGTCGCCGACGGTTCGGAAGTGAAGCCGGAGTGGTTTGCGAACGTGCAGACCGTCGGCATCACGGCTGGTGCTTCAGCACCGGAAGAGATGGTAATGAACGTAATCGATGCGCTGCGCGCATTGGGGCCTGTCGATGTCACGACGATGGCGGGCCGTGAAGAGAAAGTCGAATTCAAGTTGCCATCGAAACTGATGCAACCACTCGCTGCACGCGAAGTTTAAGGAGGACACCTTGTCTATTCCGCTGCTACAGAAAGTCCGGGTTGGCGCATACATCATGCGTCAGCATCTCTCTGGCAACAAACGCTACCCGCTCGCCTTGATGCTGGAGCCGCTGTTCCGCTGCAATCTTGCCTGTAATGGCTGCGGCAAGATCGATTATCCGGATCCCATCCTGAATCAGCGTCTGTCGCTCGAAGAATGCCTTGGCGCAGTCGACGAATGCGGCGCACCGGTCGTTTCGATTGCAGGCGGCGAGCCGCTCCTGCACAAGGAAATGCCGCAGATCGTGAAGGGCATCATCGCACGCAAGAAGTTCGTGTACCTGTGCACGAATGCGTTGCTGATGGAAAAGAAGATGGACGACTACGAGCCGAATCCGTACTTCGTCTGGTCGGTTCACCTGGACGGCGATCAGCAGGCGCACGATCACTCGGTGTCGCAGGAAGGCGTGTACGACAAGGCTGTCGCCGCCATCAAGGAAGCGAAGCGCCGCGGTTTCCGCGTGAACATCAACTGCACGTTGTTCAACGACGCTGTGCCGGAACGCGTCGCCGCGTTCTTCGACACGCTCGGCCCGATGGGCGTGGACGGCATCACCGTCTCGCCGGGTTATGCGTATGAACGCGCGCCGGATCAGCAGCACTTCCTGAACCGCGACAAGACCAAGCAACTGTTCCGCGAGATTTTCAAGCGCGGCAACAACGGCAAGAACTGGTCGTTCAGCCAGTCGGGCATGTTCCTCGACTTCCTGGCCGGCAATCAGACGTACGAGTGCACGCCTTGGGGCAACCCGGCGCGTACGGTGTTCGGCTGGCAGAAGCCGTGCTACCTGGTCGGCGAAGGCTACGTGAAGACCTTCAAGGAATTGATGGAAACCACGGAGTGGGAAAAGTACGGTACGGGCAACTACGAGAAGTGCGCGGATTGCATGGTGCACTGCGGCTTTGAAGCGACTGCCGTGATGGATACGGTGGCGCACCCGTTGAAGGCGTTGAAGGTCAGCCTGCGCGGCCCGAAGACTTCGGGTGCCTTCACCAAAGATATTGCTTTGGATAAGCAGCGTCCGGCTGAGTACGTGTTCTCGCGACACGTCGAAATCAAGCTCGAGGAAATCGGGCGCGCTGGAACGGGTAAGAAGGTGCAGACGGCGGCTTCCGCTTCCGCACACTAAGCGCTTGTGCCTGGGGCGGTTTTGTCCGCCCCAGGACGTACACGTTAGATAGAAAAAAAGCGCGGTGGCCTGATTGCCACCGCGCTTTTTCTTTATTGCGTTGCTATATGTCAGCCCGCGCTTCGTGCGTTATGCGCAGTCAGGAACTTGATCAGCCCATCCACGCCGCCCTTGGAAATCTGATCGGCGAACTGCGTCTGATACACCTGGATCAACCAGGCGCCCATCATGTTGATGTCGTAAATCTTCCAGCCGTTAGCGCCCTTGGTCAGCCGGTAATCGATGGCATCGTCGCCGCCATTGCTGAGCACGTGCGACTGCACCACCAGGTCCTTGGAGCCGGCCGGCACGTTGACAGGCAAGAACTTGAACTTCACATCCTGATCCCGCAACTGCGACAGCGAGGCGGCGTAGGTGCGCACCAGCAGCAGCGTAAACTGGTCATAGAGCTGCTTCTGCTGCTCGGGGGTCGCCGTACTCCATGCCTTCCCTACCGCGATCCGCGTGGTTCGCTGAAAATCGGTAGCCGGTACGAAGCGCGTTTGAACCAGCTCGGTGATCTTCGCCATATCGCCGCCGCGCGCCTGCGGATCGGCCTTCATCGCGGCTACCGTGCCTTCGACGGCACCCTTCACCACCGCATCAGGCGCGCTTTGCGCATAGGCCGCAGTGGACACCACGGCCGCAGCCAGAAAAGCAGACAGATAACGTTTCATACGCTCGCCAAAACCCCAAGAAGTAAGCGCCGGCAGGCTAAGAAGCCCGCAGCGAAAGCAGGATAGACCAGTATACCGATATTGCGTTCCCGCCCCCAGCCGCGCCGCCTGGGCGTCGTACTTGCTACCGAAGTGGAGCCGAGTCGCTCCGGCTCTGTATACTTGTGCACTTTCGTCAAAAACACCACTCGTGATAAGGCCACCTCCGCCTACATGCTGAAGTCATCTATCGTCCGTCTCGTCGCCTATTCGGTGCGTCATCCGTTACGGATCATCGCTCTGTCGCTCGTGCTCGCCGTTTTGAGCGGCTTCTACGTTGCCCATAATTTCAAAATCAACACCGATATCAGCAAGCTGGTCGAGACCGACAAGCAATGGACGGCGCTCGAAAATGCGATGGACGCGGCCTTCCCGGATCGCGGTCAAACCGTGCTGGTGGTGGTCGAAGCCCGTGCCCCGGAGTTTGCCGACGCCGCCGCCAATGCCCTGACCGCCGCGCTCAAAGCCGATCCGAAGGAATTCGTCGCCGTCTCGCAGCCCGCTGGCGGGCCGTTCTTCGAACACAATGGACTGCTGTTCCCGTCGACCAATGAGGTGCTGTCCACCACCTCGCAGCTCGTTCAGTCCCGCCCGCTCGTCAATGCTCTTGCGCACGATCCGAGCCTGACCGGCCTTGCCGGCACGCTCACCACGAGCCTGCTGCTGCCGCTGCAACTGGGTCAGGTGAGGCTGGCCGATATGAGTCATTTGCTGTCGCAAAGCGCAGCCACGCTCGATCGCGTGCTGGCCGGCCAGCCGGCAGCGTTCTCGTGGCGCGCGCTGGTCGACAAGAGTGCCGCCACGGATCCGGCGCGCGCCTTCATCACGGTACAGCCGGTCGTGGACTACGACGCGCTGGAGCCGGGCGCCACCGCATCGAAAGCGATCCGCGCCACGGCCGCATCGCTGCACCTCGATGCGCGCTACGGCGCCACGGTCCGTCTGACAGGCGAACAGCCGCTCGCGGACGAAGAATTCGCATCGGTCAAGGACGGCGCCGTGCTCAACGGTATCGGCACCTTCATCGTCGTGCTGGTGATTCTATGGCTGGCACTGCGTTCGGGCCGCATGATCGTCGCCGTGTTCATCACGCTGTTCGTCGGGCTCGCGATCACCGCGGCGCTCGGCCTGTTGCTGGTGGGCGCGCTCAACATGATTTCGGTCGCCTTCATGGTGCTGTTCGTCGGGCTCGGGGTCGATTTCGGCGTGCAGTTCGGCGTCAAATATCGTGAGGAGCGGACTCGCGACAACCGTCTTTCCGCCGCCCTCATGCATACCGCGCACAGCATTGGCGTGCCGCTGACGCTTGCGGCTGTGGCGGTCGCGTTGAGCTTCTTCTCGTTCCTGCCGACGGCTTACCGCGGCGTGTCGGAATTGGGCGAGATCGCCGGCGTCGGCATGTTCGTCGCGTACTTCACCAACATGACGCTGCTACCGGCGCTGTTGAAAATCTTCAAACCGCCGGTTGAAGCCGTTTCGCCCGGCTTCAAGCAACTCGCCCCCGTCGACGATTTCCTCGATCATCACCGCAAACCGGTGCTGATCGGCACGCTCATCGTCGTGATTGGCGCGACACCTTTGCTGACGCATTTGCGCTTCGACTTCAACCCGCTGCATCTGAAAGACCCGCATACGGAATCGATGGCCACGCTGCTGTCGTTGAAGGATTCGCCGGAAGCCGCGGTCAACAACGTCCATGTGCTCGCGCCGACGCTTGCCGACGCGGACCAGAAGGCCGCGCATCTGCGCGCGCTGCCGGAAGTGGGTCGTGTGACCACGCTGAGCACCTTCATTCCGACCGAGCAGCAGCAAAAGCTGATGCTGGTTGCAAGTGCCGCGCAGCAGCTGTTGCCCGCGCTGCAGCAGCAGCCCGCGCCTCAAGCCACAGACGCGGTACGCGTCGCCGCGTTGAAGCGCGCCTCGAACCAGCTTTCGCTCGCCGCAGACGACCACCCGGGACCGGGCGCCGCCGAAGCCCAGCACCTGTCCACGACGCTGCAAAAGCTGGCCGACGCCGACGCCGCCACGCGCGATCGCGCCGAAACCGCAATGTCCGAGCCGCTGCGCATCGCGCTGAAGCAACTGGCGGATCTGCTGCAGCCGACCGAGATTACGCGCGACAACCTGCCCAAGGAGATTTCCACGAGTTGGGTTTCGAAAGACGGCCGCGCGCTGGTCGACATCGCGCCGAAGGTCAAACCCGGTAACGATCCAAACGACGACGCCATGCTCGCCCGCTTCGTTCACACGGTGAAGAAAGCAGAGCCGGACGCGATCGGCGGCCCGATTTCGATCCTGAATTCCGCGGACACGATCATCAAGGCGTTCCTGCAGGCCGCGGGCTACGCGTTGCTGTCGATTGCAGTCCTGCTGTGGATTGCGCTGCGCCGGGTCAGCGATATGCTGCGCACCCTGGTTCCACTGCTGGTATCGGCGCTGGTGACATTGGAATTGTGTGTGGTGTTCGGCATGCCGCTGAACTTCGCGAATATCATTGCGCTGCCGCTGATGCTCGGCGTCGGCGTAGCATTCAAGATTTACTTTGTGATGGCGTGGCGCAACGGGCAGACTGGCCTTTTGCAGTCGAGCCTCACGCATGCCGTGTTGTTCAGCGCGGCGACCACGGCGACGGCGTTCGGGAGCCTCTGGCTGTCGCATCATCCGGGGACGTCGAGTATGGGACGCTTGCTGGCACTCTCGTTGTTTTGCACCCTGATCGGCGCGGTGGTGTTCCAACCCGTACTGATGGGCAAGCCGCGTCAACGTCGCGCGAAGCGTAAAGGAATATAAGTATGAAGCTGCGAAACACCGTGCTGGCGCTGGCCGCCACCGGTCTGATCTCTGGCTGCGCGACCGGCCCCGACCGCAAGCCTGGCGATCCGTTCGAGCCGGCAAACCGCGTGATTTTCAATTTCAACGACGGTGTGGACCGCTTCGTCGCCGTGCCGGTCGCCAAGGGTTACCAGAAGGTGACACCGCAGCCCTTGCGTACGGCGGTGAGCAACTTCTTCTCGAATCTGGGCGACCTGACGAACGCCGCCAACAACCTGCTGCAGTTGAAGATCACCGACGCGACGGAAGATCTTGTGCGTTTCGCATTCAACTCGACCTTTGGACTTGGCGGCCTGCTTGACTGGGCGACGCCGGCCGGCTTGCCGAAGCACCACCAGGACTTCGGTCTGACGCTGGGGCACTGGGGCATTCCGTCGGGCCCGTACCTCGTCCTGCCGCTATTTGGTCCGAGCACGGTACGCGACAGCATGGGGTTGATCGTGGACGTGAAGTTCAACCCGTTGAACTACATTGAGCCGGCGGTACGCAATCCGCTGTACGTGCTGCAGTTCGTGAGTGTGCGTTCCGATTTGCTGGGCGCATCCAGCCTGCTGCAGCAGGCCGCGCTCGACAAGTATTCGTTCGTTCGCGATGCCTACACCCAGCAGCGTAAGGCGCGCCTGCGCGGCACCGGCGACAACGCCGCGCCGCTCCCGACCTACGACGACCAGGACGACTCCGGCGCCGCCGCCCCCGCCAAGGGCGCGTCGGGTGCAGCGGCAGGCGCCCCAGCGGGCTTACCGAACTACGCTGACCCGGGCGACGCACCGGAAGCCCCGAACGCGGCCTCAGGAAGCGCCGCGGGCGCCCCGGCCGGCGTACCGAACTACACCGACCCAGGCGAGACACCGACCGCCTCGGCGGCAGCGCCTGCTGCCGCGTCGGGCGCAATGACACCGGCACCACAAACGGCGCCGACGGACAAGAAACCGCAGGAAGCAGCGCCAGCAGTCCAATAAGGGATGTGCGTCAGGCCCCCGAGGCGCGCAAAGCGCGCCGGGGGCAGCCCTGAAGAGCGGGCGGATGGTGTGCCTGACCAAACCAGACGGTTTTATGAATAACGCTTCGGCGCGCGGAGCGCCGCCGGAAGTATGACGCCCTTGTCACAAGTGCATGCAGGTGCACGAACACAGATTCCAGTCGCACCACTACCCTGAGCGAGCTGCGGGACCCGCTTAGCAGGGGCTTCTAGCCGCTTTCTTTGCTTACTTTCTTTGCGGCGGCAAAGAAAGTAAGTGCCGCCCCGCACAGGGGCAACGCTAATAGACCACTACCAAAACAAGGAAAGGCACCAAAGCCAGATCAAGGAAAAACCAAAACCCCCGCCTCTCCCATAGCATGGCGCGCCTGGACCAGCGAGGTCCGCGCCGCCCGCGCATCGACGGCCACCTGAATCAGTGCCGCCAGTTGCGAAGGCTGCCGCAAAAGCTCCCGCAAAATCGGCCCCAACGCAGTAGTCCCATCATCCCGCAGGCCAGCAGTCGCAGCAGCAGGCAACGTCCGCCAGGCCGGATCAACAACCGCCCGGCAAACCGCAAACGGCACCCCATGCGCGGCAGCCGTCGCCCCAGCAATATGCGACTCCATATCAACAGCCAAGGCACCCGTCGAACGATGCAGTAACCGCTTGCCATCAGCGCTGACCAAAGGCGCGGTGACAGCCGCCATCACCCCACGCCGCAGACGCGCCGCGAGCGGCCCTGTCGCCAGAGCGGCGGCAAACCTGTCAGCCCATGAGCGATCGGTTTCGAGCCGCCCGAACGGCCCATCGACGGCCTCACCGACGATCAACGTGCCCGGCTCCAGATCGGGCGCCAACCCACCCGCCGTACCAAAGCTGACGATCCCGGAGCAGCCACGCGCAACAGCCGCACTCAACGCCCGTTCCAGCAGATCGGCGCGAGCCGCGTAGACCACCTCGACGCCCTTGCCGCGCGCGATGCGCGCTTCGAACGCCATACCCGTCACCACGATCACCGGCAAGGTGTTACGGCCGGCGTCGCCTGACAGCGTTGTCGAAAACGCCATCCGTTACATCCCGACCGCGACGCGCGTCAGCCCGTTGCGTTTCAGATGACGGAAACGCGCCAGCGCCCACAACGGGAAGAACTTGCGATAGCCGTGGTAACGCAGATAGAACACGCGCGGGAAGCCGGTCGCGGTGAAGCGCGTTTCGTCCCACAAGCCGTGCTCGCGCTGTTCGCGCTGCAGATACTCGACGCCACGCGCCACCGCCTCGTGATTCACCTCGCCCGCCGCCATCAGGCCCATCAGCGCCCATGCGGTTTGCGAAGCCGTGCTCGGCGCGCGCTCGTAGCCGTGATAGTCGAGCTTGTAGCTCTCGCCGCCCTCACCCCAGCCGCCGTCTTCGTTCTGGATCGACAGGAGCCACAGTGCAGCGCGTTTCATGCGCGGATCGTCGTGCGGCAGGCCAGCGGCGTTCAGCGAACACAGCGCGGTCCACGTGCCGTAGATATAGTTCAGGCCCCAGCGACCGTACCAGCTGCCGTCCGATTCCTGTTCCTTCAACATGTAGTCGAACGCGCGCTGCGCCGGCTCGCTGCCCTGCGGAAATTCGCCGAGTTGCGCAAGCATCGACAGGCAGCGGCCGGACACGTCCGCGGTCGGCGGATCGAGCAAGGCGCCGTGATCGGAGAACGGAATGTTGTTCAGGTAGTACTGCGTGTTTTCCGGTTCGAACGCACCCCAGCCGCCGTCGCTGCTCTGCATGCCGACTACCCATTCGCGCGCCCGCGCAATGGCTTCGCGATCGACATCTGATTGCGTCAGCGCCGCCGAGCGTTGCATCGCCATCGCTACCACCGCCGTATCGTCGACGTCCGGATAGTGCGCGTTGTTGTACTGGAACGCCCAGCCGCCAGGACGCACGTTCGCGCGGCGCGAGATCCAGTCGCCGCGCACGTCGAGAATCTGCAGCGGACGCAGCCAGGCGAGCCCGCGTTCAGCCGCCTGTTCGGCATGCGCTTCGCCGGTCTCAAGCAGCGCATGCGCCACGAGCGAGGTGTCCCACACCGGCGACAGACACGGCTGGCAATATGCTTCGTCATCCTTGATGACGAGCAGCTTTTCGATCGACTGGCGGGCGATTGCGCGATTCGGGTGATCGGCCGGATAGCCGAGCACGTCGTACATCATCACCGAGTTGGCCATCGCCGGGAAAATTGCGCCGAGGCCGTCTTCGCCATTCAGCCGTTCGTCGACGAAGCGCACCGCCTCGCGCACCGAACGCTCGCGCGTCGCCTTCGGGAACAGGCCATCGACCATGCGCAGCATCACGTCCACGCCCCGGAAAAACCGGAACCAGCCGAGATGCTGATGCGGCGCACGATCGCGCATACCGGTATTGACCGGCGCGCCGCGGAACAGCTCGTCGATCCGCACACGGCGCGGATTGCGCGCCACGGGCCGCTTCGCGTTCAGCACCAGCAGCGGCACGATCACGGTACGCGCCCAGTACGACACCTTCGACAAATGGAACGGGAACCACTGCGGCAACAGCATGATTTCCACGGGCATCATCGGCACGGCACGCCACGACACCACGCCGAACAGCGCAAGCAGAATCCGCGTGAACACATTCACCGTTTCCGCGCCGCCGTTCGCCAGAATCGCTTCGCGCGCGCGGACCATGTGGTCGGCGTCCGGCGAGTCGCCGATCATCTTCAGTGCGAAGTACGCCTTGACGCTGGCGCTGATGTCGAGCGCGCCGTCGGTGAAGAGCGGCCAGCCGCCGTCCGCCAGCTGGATGCGGCGCAAATAGCGGCCAATCTTCTGCTCCAGTTCCACGTTCGGCGTTTCGCCGAGATAGTGGACCAGCAGCACGTATTCGGCGGGAATCGTCGCGTCGGCTTCGAGTTCGTAGACCCAGTGGCCGTCCGGTTTCTGAGCGCCGAGGATCGCGTCGGTGGCGCGCGTGATCGCGGCGTCGAGCGACGGCGCGTACGCTTGCGGCGCGGCATCAGGCGCAGCGCTCGACACCGTGCTTGGCACATTCAGCGCCGCATCGGCGAATTCAGGCAGGACGGCGTCCAGCGGCTGGGCTTGAGATAAGTCGTTCATCGGCGTTCCATCGGTTGATTCAGCAGCGTGTCCGCGGCCTTCTGGCCGGAGCGGATCGCCCCTTCAATCGTCGCGGGCAGGCCGGTGGCCGTCCAGTCGCCCGCGAGCATCAAATTGTTCCAGCGAGTACGTGTGCCGGGGCGCAGCATTTCCTGATCCGGCAAGGCGGCAAACGTCGCGCGTTTTTCCACTACGATCTGCCAGGCGGGCATCGGCTCGGCCGGCACGTTGGCAGCCTGAGCCACTTCGGCCCAGATGGTTTTCGCCAGTGCGTCATGCGGTGTGTCGAGCAGACGCTCAGCCGCGTTGACCGTGACCGACATGCGGCCTTCGAAGGCAAACAGCCAATCGGCCGTCGCATTCAACAACCCCGTGATCGGCGCCATGCCGAACGGCGGCTCGACAGCGAAATGCACGTTGAGGGTCGCGGTGAAGCGAGTCGGCGAGCGCAAGCCGGGCACGAGCGTCTGCGCGATGTCCGGCGGCACCGCGAGCACCACGGCCTGGTTGGCTTCGATCGCGATGCTTTCGTCCGCGAAATTCAGTGCGGAGACACGACCGGGGCCGGCGCCGGCGCCGGTGCCAGTGTCGGCAAACACGACGTCGGTCAGGCGCGACCCGAGCCGGATTGCCGCGCCGCCATGCTGCAACAGACGCAGCGCCGGGTCGACAAAGGCGCTGCCTAGACCGTTCTTCGCCACCAGAGGCCGGCACGCCAGACCACCGGCGACCAGCGTCTCCCTGACCATCGCGGCCGTGAGCTCGGCCGACGCTTCACGCGGCTCGACATTGAGCATCGCGAGAAACAGCGGCCGCAGCAGGCGATCCCACAGCGGGCCATTGCAGCGCATGGTTTGCGCGACACTGCGCCCGGGTTTGGCGAACAGCAGCGGCACGAGCGCCAGATAGTCGCTCGGTCCGGTGTTCGGCACGCGCGCGTTCGGGTCGAAGATCCACCACGGCAGGCGGCCCGGCGACATGCGCACGGTCCAGCGCGCCCGCGTCGCCATATCCATGAACGGAAACTCGGGCTGGGCCGGGCCGACCAGTTCGTCGGCGGCGCCGATCGCGCGCACGTAGTTGAGCGTGGCGTAATTGCCCGACAACACCATGTGATTGCCGCTGTCGATGGTGGCGCCAAGCTTGGGGTCGTAATACGACCGGCAACGACCACCCGCTTGCGGCGCCGCTTCATGAAGCACAACTTGTGCGCCGCGACGCTGCAATTGCACCGCTGCGGCCAGGCCGGCGAGGCCGGCGCCGATCACATGGATGAGCTTCGGCATCAGCTCAGAAGAGCGCGTAACGCGCGACGATCCACAGCATGCGCAGTTTCGGCTTGCTGACCTTCGTACGCGGAATGTCGAAACCGCGCTCGAGCGTGCGTTCGAGCAGCACGCGATAAACGCCCGACATGATGCGCGGTGCGCGCACATGGCTGCGCGGCTCGCGGTCCATGATCGCGTCGGAGGCGGCGAAATGCTCCTTGGCGCGCTCGGCAAGCGTCGCGCAGACGCGCGGCAGCGACGGATCGTCGGCGATCTGGGTCGGGCTCGTCACGGCAATACCCTCGCGCGCCAGCAATTCGTGCGGGAGATAGCAGCGGTTGATGCCGGCGTCTTCGTCGATATCGCGCAGGATGTTGGTCAGTTGCAGCGCGCGGCCCAGATGGTGCGCCAGCAAACGGCCCGGCTCCTCCTGCATCCCGAATATCCTCACCGATAGACGGCCCGCCGCGCTCGCGACGCGATCGCAGTACAGGTCGAGTGTGACTTCGTCGGGCGCGCAGATGTCGGCGGCGGCATCCATCGCCATGCCGTCGATCATTGCGTAAAAATCTTCGCGTAGCAGGTGAAACGTATGAATGTGCCGCGTCAGCGCGCGCAAAGAAGCGCGCGGTGCGCCGGCGTAGCACGCGTCGATGTCGGCGCGCCAGCGCTCGAGCGCGGCGGCACGTTCGGCGCGCGGCATGTCGCTGTCGGCGATATCGTCGACAGCGCGGCAAAAAGCGTAGACCTGATACATCGCGTCACGCTGCGCGGCCGGCAGGATGCGCATTGCGAGATAGAACGAGCTGCCGGACGTAGCGGCAGCGGCGTCGATTTCTGTATCGTCCACGACAAGATTGGAAACAGCCAAGACGATCTCCGCTGGAGGCGCCCGCTGAAAGGCGTTCAAGAAATTTTGTGGTTACTGCAAGGCATGCGCCCCGCGCGCGCGGACACGCGCGAAACACCCGGCAGGGATGCCGGAAACGGCGAAAAGTATAACAACCTTTGTGAGATGCCGCAGTTTAGGGGCGAATAAGGGGCCGGAAGACGGACGCGGCGCTCCGCGGGAAGCGCTCAGGTAAACGCCACCGAGCGATTGCGCCCCTGCCGCTTGGCGCTATACAGCGCCGCGTCGGCTTCATTGATGAGCACGTCGTACGCCGGCACGCCAAGGCGCGCCGCCGCGCCACCAACGCTCGCCGTCACCGGCACGCTCGTGCCCTGCACGTCGACCGGCGTGTCGGCGATCGTGCAGCGGATTTTCTCCGCGACCCGCATGGCGTCTTCGAGCGGCGTACACGGCAACAGCAAGGCAAATTCCTCGCCACCGAAACGCCCGAAGGTATCCTGCGCCCGCACCACCTCGGCGACCCGCTGCGCCATCACGCGCAGCACCGTATCGCCGACACCGTGGCCGAACTGGTCGTTGATTTTCTTGAAGTGATCGAGATCGAACAGCAACACGGACATCTCGCCGCCATAGCGCTGCCAGCGCGTGAATTCGTCGCGCAGGCGCGCTTCGAAGTAACGCCGGTTGGCGATGCCCGTCAGACCGTCGCGGTCCGCGTATTCCTGCAGCTTGGCGACCGCCTCTTCACGCTCGCGCTGCACGATGCTGACATGGGTGACGTCGGAGATGGTCACGCACACGGCCACCACTTCGCGATCGCGCGTGAGCGGCATGAAGGTGCAGTCCTGCTGCATAAAGTCGACGCCGCCGGTAATCGGCCGGTCGTGATCGAACTTGAACAGGTATGGGCGCTGTTCCCACGAACTGAACGCGAAACTGCCGAGCTGAAACACGCTTTCGATCTTGCGCGACAGCCACACACGCGGCAATTCCGGAAAGTGCGTGAAGAGCGATTTGCCGACCACCTGCTCCGGCGTCAAGCCGCTGTGATCCTGCATGAAGCGATTCCACATCAGCACGGTCATGTTGCGATCGAGCACAAAGATGCCGAAACCGACACGTTCGACCACCAGATCGCTCAACGACTCCGCGGACACATTCATAAGCTGGACAACAGCTCGTCGAGCGCCTCGTTCATATGGCGGATCGACTCTTCGGCCATCAGCATCACGAGGTGCGCACGGAAACTCTGGTCCTCGAGCGCGAAATTGACTTCGACCAGCAACGCGACTTCCCATTGCAGCACGCCGGGCTGGAACACTTCGTCAAGCGTCATCGCTTCGCCAAGCAGGCCCGGCGCGGAGAAAACCGGCGTGCGGCCGAGCTGGTCGAGAATGCACGAGACACACGCGCCCGTCAGCACGTTGGCGACGTCGAACACGAGTTCCTGCTGGCTCACCGCCTCATAGCTCGAGCGCGAATACGGGTCGCTCACGAGCGAACACAACTGGTCGACGCTGTCGCTGCGGCAGATCACCAGCGCTTCGCCCTTGATGTCGGAGCGAAAGCCCTGGCGCACCGCGCTCACCGTGTCCTCGATCCCGGTCATCTCGCGCAGCGCCTCGGCCGCCTCGCTCACCGCCACCACCTTCACGCGCGGCACCGACAATTCGATGAACGCATCGAGCAGGCTCGCGAGACGCGTCGCGGCCTGGCCCATCGCCAGATTGGCGACCTCTTGCAGCGCGTCGCGCCGGTCTTCGGTGAGGACTGGCTCAGACATACAACCCGTACTCCTTGAGGATGGGTAGTACCGCCTCGGGCGTCACGGGCTTGGCGATGAATGCGGCGGCGCCGAGCGCGCGCACGCGCGACTGAGCCATCGGCTGGACATCGGCGGAGACGACAATGACGAAGGTGTTCAGATCCTCATGCTGCAATGCTTCCAGCACCTGATAGCCGGTCATGTCCGGCATTGTCAGGTCGAGGAACATCACCGACGCTTTGCCTTCGCGATACAGGCCGAGCGCTTCGCGCCCGTTCGTCGCGTAAGACACGTCGACATCCCAGTCCGGCGGCAATGCCTTGGTGAGCACCTTGCGGGCAAGCAATGAATCGTCGGCGATCACAATGGGCAAAGACATGGGCGGGTCGGTAAGCGGAATTAGCTCTTGCGCGTTAACGGCGGGTAGAGGTGATTTCTTTAGCGCGCGGTCTGTCGACCGGCGCTCAAACGGGCTGAAGCTTGCGAGAATGAAGCTTGCAAACGAGCGGGGCGCGCGCGCAGCGAGGCGCTTGTGACGGAAGCCGTGGGCGCGCATGGATGCGTGCGAGCACGGTGGACGACGGCTATGACCGGCATGTTCGAGCCTACCCCGTAGATGAATCCGCGCGGCTCCACGGATCGGGCTGGTCCCCTTGCCGCGCGGCTGTTTCCGCGAGCGCCTTCGGTCACGCGTTGTGCGCGTTGCCTGGCGGTCCTCGCGGCAGATGCATCCGAACATGGCGGACGCATTATTTGTGATGGCATCGATTTTCGAAGCAAATTGGCGGAAAGGCAACTCGCCAATTTCGCTTTGATTAAAGAGATTTTCCTTATAAGTACTATTTCTGAAAACATTTCGGTAGATTTCGAAGGCTTTCTTTTACATTTATACTTTTGTGTACGTTTGCGCTGCTCGATTTGTCACTGATTCAAACGGCCGACAAATCGGGGGCCGACCATTTGTCACAGTAACCAGTACGGCTGCTACATGTCTATGCTTTTCGTATGACACCGACTCCCGGCCTTTTCGTCCTGAACGACCTTAGCGTTACCGACCATGACATCAGAACGGTTCGACCCGCCTGAAGCGAGCCGCCCACCCGCTGGCCGCCAGGACGAGGCGCGGTTTCCAGCCGTACCGGAACAGAATTTCCACGTCCGGCGCATCACGCTGATTGCGCTGCTGATCGCCGCCATCGTGCTGCCTTGCGTGTACGTCGCGGCGATGGCGTTCAGCGATCTGCGCGCGCGCATGGCCGACGCGACCGACGTAACGCTGCGCACCGTGCGCGTGGCGGAAGAACACGCGCTGAAAGTGTTCGACATGAACGAGACGCTCGACTCGCGCATTGTCGATCTGACGGAAGGTCTGGACGACAACGGCATTCGCGCTCAGGAAGGCGAGATTCACGAGAAGCTCCGCACCATGGGCGGCGGCTATCCTCAGGTGGCGGCCGTCTCGATCTTCGGTCGTGAGGGGGATCTGCTCGCCACCAGCCGTTTCTATCCTGCGCCGGTGCTGTCGATTGCCGACCGCGACGATTTCACCGGCATTCGCGACGGCAAGGGTCTCGAGCATGTCTCGAAGGTCATGACGGGACATGTGGTGGGCGAACAGGTATTCAACACGGGCGTGGAGCGGCTCGCAGCCGACGGCTCATTTGCCGGCGTGGTCTCGGTCGCACTGCGGCCCAGCTATTTCGATGCGTTCTACCGGGAACTGCTCGGCGGCAGCGACAGCACGCCGATGATCATGAGCCTCGTGCGCACCGACGGCGCGATCCTCGCGCACTATCCGCGCCGCCCGCGCGAGCCGCTGGCAACGGCGCCGCATTCGCCGCTGGCCGAAGCGCTGTCGCAAGGGCGGCGAGCCGGCGTCGTACGCATGCACTCCGACATCGACGACGACAACGTAATCCTCGCGTTCCGGCGCATCGGCGCCTATCCGGTCTACGCGTTGTGCGGCTATCGCACCTCGGCGATCTGGGCCGCGTGGTACCGGCACCTGAGCGTGCTGATTCTGTCGATGTTCACGCCATCCATCGTGCTGTGGTGTGTGATCTGGCTGTCGCTGCGGCGCCTCGGCGCCGAAGAGGAGGCGTGGGAGCGCTGGCAGGCCGAAGCCTCGATGCGCCGCTCGATCGAATCCGCGTATCGCCAGTCGCGCAAGATGGAGGCGCTCGGCAACCTGGTCGGCAGTGTGGCGCACGATTTCAACAACCTGCTGATGATCGTCTCGGCCAACGTGCAGATCGCCCGGCGGCGCGGCGCGCCGGGGCTCGACCGCGAATTGTCGGCGATGGAGCGCGCGCTCAAGGGCGGCCAGTCGCTCACCCGGCAATTGCTCGGCGTCGCGCGCAAACAGCCGTTGCGCAACGAGACGCTGGCGCTCGAGCGTTGGCTGCCGGCCTGCCGCGAACTGCTGCGCGCATCGCTCGGCGCGAAGATTTCGCTGGTGATGGACATCGGCGTCGATATCTGGCCCATGCGTGTCGACGTCGCCGAGCTCGAACTGGCGCTGATCAACATCGCGGTGAACGCGCGCGACGCCATGCCCAACGGCGGCCGCTTCACGGTTCGCGCCGCCAATATCAACTTCCGTCACCAGGACGGCTTTCCGCTGACCGGCGATTTCGTGCAACTGTCGCTTGAAGATACCGGTGGCGGCATGCCGCCTGAAGTGCTCGCGCGCGCCTTCGAACCGCTTTTCACCACGAAGCCGAAAGGCATGGGCACCGGTCTCGGGTTGCCGCAGGTTTTCGCCTTCTGCGAGCGCTCCGGCGGCCTTGCCGCGATCGACAGCGCAATCGGAGCAGGTACCTCGGTGCGCCTCTATCTGCCGCGCGCCACAGCCGCTCCCGAGGCCGAACTGCCGGCTGAAACGGGCGTCGCGGAAAGCGGCACGCCGCACGGCTTGCGCATCCTGCTGGTCGAGGACAACGACGAAGTCGCCGCCGGCACCGAGGCCCTGTTGCAGATGATGGGCCACCAGGTCACGTGTGTATTCAACGCCGATACCGCGCTTTGCCTGTTCGACGACGCCCACGCGAGGCAGGCGCGCACCGGCGAGCCGCTGCCGTTCGACCTGGTGCTGTCGGACATCCACATGCCCGGCACGATGAACGGCATCGACCTGGCCGAAGCCGTGCAGGCTTTCGACACCCGGCTGCCGGTCATTCTGGTCACCGGCTATGCGGAAGAGCTCGACCGTGCGCGGCATGTGAACGTGCGGGTGCTGTCCAAACCCTTCGATATCGCGTTGCTGGAAGAACTCCTGCAAGCGATCCAGCGCGAGCTGACGCAAACGGGCGCCGATCCGGCTGCGGCAGCCCATCCGGCCGGCTAACGCCGGCGTTTTCAGCGTCGCCGTCAATTACCGGCGGTTGTAAAAGCGCGGCAGCGGAATGCTGCGGTTTCTACGTAACCAGACCCGTGAGCGCGGCCAGCAGCGGGCGTGCGGACACGTCGCGCCACCCCGGCATGATCGTTGCGATATTTTTGGGAAAGAGGCCGACGCGTTCTTGCGCCGTTCGATCCACCTGAAACCGTCGGGAGACAGCCATGCGACATACCGTGATTGGTTTATTCGACACCTATTCTCAAGCCGAGTCCGCGCGCGACACGCTGGTACAGACCGGTTTTGCGCGCGAAACGATCGAGTTGCAGGCGAATCCGGAACCCTCCGTCGGCTCAGCAACCGACGAGGTCGCGGGTTCCGGCGTGCTCGCCAATATCGAACGTTTTCTTTCGAGCCTGTTTGCGAGCAGCCCTCGCGCGTCGGAAACGGCTCGCTACACGGAAGCCGTGCGCCGCGGCGCCGTGCTGGTCTGCGTGAGCGCAGCGAGCGAATCGCATGCGGAACTCGCTCGCAATACGTTGACGAGGCTGGGCGCGACCGACATCGGCGAGCGCTCGCCCGACTGGGACACGCCGCCGGAATCGAGCCGCGATCATTCGATACTCGACGAACTCGGCATTGGCGCCGTGACGCCAGGCACGCCGCATACGTCGAGCACGACGACGGCCGGCGTGGCGACGCCGGCTTCAACCACGCGACCAGTGACCCCGGCCGATCCGCTCTATCCGCCGCCGCTCATGGGCACCGACGCCGAGCCGTTCGTCCCGCCGCCGCTGGCTGTGCGGCCGATGCGCGACCCGCTCAGCGAGCCGGTCATCGACCCGCTGGTCGGCGATGCGGGACGTACCGCGATTGCGGCCGGTTCGATGCCGGGTTCGGGCGCGATCCTGCAGCCGTCGGACGTCGTCTCCGAAGCGGGGCAGCCGACCGCGGGTTTAGGCAGCCAGATGCCAAACGAGTATCTGGAATACGAAGAGGATTTCCGCACGCACTACGACGAGCAATACGCGGCCGAGAATGCGCGCTATGAAGATTACGTGCCGGCCTATCGCTACGGCGCGGAGATCGGTCGGGACGCGCGTTATCGCGACCGGCCGTGGGACGACGTCGAGCCGGAAGCCAGGCGCCATTGGGAAACCACCTCGCCCAACAGCACGTGGGAGCGCTTCAAGCTCGCCGTGCGTCATGGCTGGGAACGGGTGACGGGACATCATCACGTGTAAACGGGGGGCGGGGGCGCCGGCGTGCCGTGAAGCTGCGGCGACGACGGCGTTCTCAGTCTGGATGGGTGCTTTGATATGGCCCGAATTGGCCGTCAGGCAGCGGTCTGACGTTTGACCCACGCGACATAACGGTCGACGAAGCTCTGCAAAAACTTGCGGGTGCCGTCGTTCACGATCTCGCCTTTCTCGTTGATGGCCGCCGGGTCGTGTTTGATGAACACTTCAGGCTGACCCAGCGTGGCGACATCGAGGTACGCCAGCACGTTGCGCAGATGCTGTTGCGCGAGCGCCGTGCCGGTCGCGCCGAGCGAGGTGCCGAGCACCGCGCCGGGCTTGTTGCCCCACGAATTGGTACCCCATGGCCGCGAGCCCCAGTCGAGTGCGTTCTTCAGGACGCCTGGCATGGAACGGTTGTACTCGGGCGTGACGAACAGCAGGCCGTCTGCAGCTTCGATGCGCTTCTTCAGGTGCCTGGCGACTTCGGGATAGTCGGCGTCGTAGTCCTGACTGTAGAGCGGCAAGGAGCCGATATCGATGAACTCGAAGGTGAAGTCCGCGGGCGCGAGTGAAATCACGGCTTGCGCCAATTGGCGGTTGAACGACTCGCGGCGCAGGCTGCCGACGACCACTGCGATGTGATGGGCCATGGTTCGCTTCCTTGAGGTTGGGCGCTTGACGCGCTAAAGGGTACGAACTGTCCATCATAGGCAATCGCCGGGCGGTGCGGCGACGGCGCGCACAAAAAGTGCCGGCTTCTGGTTGCGCCGGTCCAGAGCTCGAAAGTTGCTACCGGTGGATAACCCTGTAGCAACAAAAGTTATCCACAGATTCACTGAATAACCTTGTGGATAACTGGTACTTTTGCCTTGTCAATCAAGCATGCTTTCGGCCTAGGACGATTTGAGGCAACTGCACGTTCTTCGCTGTCATTCCGGGACAGCGATGTCGCCATCTACGAGCTGCCAGCCGTACGTCTCGGCAAACACCTGAGCCGCATCCGCATTTTCAAAAAACGGCATGTCCGCGTGGCCCTGAAAGGGATAGATCACGCGCTCGTCGCTCAACCGGATCACTTTCAGCGTCGGCACCGTCCCGCTGGACGTCCGACGCGACGACACGGCGACCTGATAGTTCGCGCGGCCCGTCAACGGCGTGGAATTCGCGCCCTGCGAGCGCCTGGAAGTGTGGCCTGCCATCGGTGCGCGCATCAGAGTCCGACGATCGACTCGCCGGCAACCATGCCGTCGATCACCCGCTCCGCGTAACTCGCTGAGGCAATGCGTGCGTCGCCGGCCGCGCCAAACGGTGAACGGCTCGGCACGCGAAATACACGGCTGCTGGTCAAGGTGTCGTCGGTGCCGCGGCGGCAGATTCGCACGGCGGCGTCGAAGCCTGAATCGTAGTGGCGGGCGCCATCGGCAGAACGCGGCTGGTGCGGATAAACCAGTGGGTAAATCTCAAGGCCCCGATAGCTTCTGATCGTATTGTTCATGGTAGTCGTCTCCGGTGAAGGATCTCGCGTGAAACGTGTGGCTGTGCGTTGGGCGTGACGCCGGGCGAGTCGCGGCGTTTCAGCGGACAAGGTGTTTCGACGACGATGCGCGTCAGGAGCGGCTTCTGTGAGGCCACGCCGACGACAACGTCAAGCGAAGTAGAAGGAAAGGACCCCGTTCGATTCAGGGCGCTGTGATGAGAGGCTGATGCCTGAGGGACTGCGCGAGACGCGCAGGAGAACTGCAAGCTGTTGGCTCACTGTAACACGTTAGAAGAGTGAGCATTAGGCGCATTTGCGCGCCGGGCGCGGGTGTTGCTTCCGAGTGCCGGGTATTGCGTACCGCTTTCTGTTTCTCGACGCTCGCACACCGATGAAGTGGATTCACAGGCATGTTCTGCGGATGCTTCACACACGCGACAAAACGTTCGGGATTAAATGCAAAAAGGGCGCCTTGATCGGCGCCCTTTCCTGATTTCGAGAACCCGTCTCGTCAGCAGACTTGTGCCGGACCGGTGTCCGGGCACGTCCGCCAGACGATTAGTTGCCGAAGAACACGTTGCAGTACGATGCCGGGCCGCTGCATTGGGCCGGTGCAGCAGCTTGAGCTGCGCCCGACGCAGCAGCAAACAGGGCGACGGAAGCGATCAGGGCGGTAAGAATGCGTTTCATGGTGCTACTCCTCTTCGGCGTTTAGTTCGCGATCTAGGGCGATCGATGGAGTGGAGAATAGCGATTCAGTGCCCGCCTAAAAATACCGAAGACAAGAAGATGTTTTTTCAAATAATGAAATAATCGGGACGCGTGTTTGCGGCGGGCTTGAGACGGGTGTCACGGCACGTCTCGCTCATGCGCTTGAAGTTACGATTGGCCGCTGCAGCCTTGATTTCATTTTTCGCAATAATATTTTTTGCTGTCATAAAGCCCGTTGCGGCGCGACTAAGGTCATCTGGTCATCGCTTGCAGGCGGGCATATGTTCAATACCAATTCGCTTGCGCTGGAACGTGCGGGAGAATGGCGCCCATGTCCGGGAACCGCGCGAGGAAAGCCACCCGTTTATGAACCACACCGATTCAGAAGAAAACGCGCGGCAACTGCGAGCGCGGCGATGGAGCCTGCCATGGCGCAAGTAAGCGGGCCGGCGCTCGATGATCCCGTTTATCTGACGCAATTGCGGCGCGACCTGTTGCGTTTCGCCCGTTTGCAATTGCGCGATGCCGCTGCCGCCGAAGATGCCGTCCAGGAGGCCTTGGCCGCCGCCTGGACACAAGCCGACCGGTTTGCCGCGCAATCGGAGCACAAGACGTGGGTGTTCGGCATCCTGCGGCACAAGCTTATCGACACCTTGCGCGCCCGGCAGCGCACGGTGAATCTGTCGGCGCTCGAATCCGAAATCGACGGCGAAACGCTGCTCGATCGCGAGCTCTTCAAGGACAACGGCCACTGGTCACGCGAGAGCAAGCCGCAACCATGGCCGACGCCTGAGACCGCGCTGCGTCAGCAGCAATTCTGGACCTTGTTCGAGATGTGTCTGGAGCACCTGCCCGAGCACATCGGGCGCGTGTTCATGATGCGCGAATTCCTCGATCTCGAAACCGAAGCGATCTGCGCCGAACTGCAGATGACCGCCAATCACTGCAGCGTGCTGATCTACCGCGCGCGGCTGCGCTTGCGCACTTGCCTGAGCGAAAAGGGCCTATCCAGAGAGGATGCGAATGGGGAAGTGTAAGCACATCACGCGGCTATTATCAGACGCGCTCGACCGCCGTTTGACGACCGGCGAATGGGTCGCGATCCGGCTGCATCTGCCGACTTGCAGCGGCTGCCGCAATTACCGCAAACAGATCCGTCTGCTGCGCGTGGCGGCGCGCACGGTGAGCGGGATTGCGACGCCGGGTGCGGGTGGTAGTGACGATTGAGGTGGCGCTTGTTAGCGCTCGCCGGGTGGCGTGTTCCGGTAGCGCTCGAAGAAGCTTGCGTGTGACGCTTCGTCGATGGAAACGGGATGCGCTTGGGCACCGGCCGGATGTTTAGCCAACTGCGCGCGCGTGCGGATCGGCCGATGCTGGAAATTGCCGCCGCAGTTCGGACACACGTTGCGTAGCGTGCTGAGCGCACACACTTCGCAGAAGGTGCATTCGTACGTGCAGATCATTGCGTCGGGCGCGTTCGGCGGCAGTGATTTGCCGCATCCTTCGCAGGACGGTCTCAGTTCAAGCATGGTGGCTCCGGGTCGGCAGGGAAGCGAGGCGCGGGACTACGCCTCGTCTGTGTCGAAGCAGTGTAAGCGGATCGAACCACGCGGAATTGACAGCCAGGCGTCAATTCCTGCCACCGCTTGTGATCCTTGGGCCAGGTTCAGGTCAACACGGTCCACAACGCGAACGTCAATGCGAGGCCGACGACGGATACGATCGTCTGCAGCACCGACCAGACCATCACCGTCTGCTTCAATTGCAACCCGAAGTACTCGCGCACCATCCAGAAGCCCGCATCGTTCACGTGGCAGAAGAAGACGGACCCAGCGCCGATCGCGAGCGCCATCAATGAATTGTGAGTCGCGCTGAGGCCCGCGACGACCGGTGCGACGATACCGGCCGTCGTAGTGGTCGCAACCGTCGCGGAGCCGGTTGCCTGCCGCAGCGCGACGGCGATCAGCCAAGCCAGCAGAATCAGCGGCATGTGCGCGCCGACCGCGATCTTGCCGATCGTCGTGCTGATGCCGGCCACCACGAGCGCCTGCTTGAGGCCACCGCCTGCGCCGATGGTCAGCAGCAACGCAGCGATCGGTGGCAAGCTCTTGCGCAGAATGCCGCCGACCCGGTCGCGTGCCATGCCGCGCGACCAGCCCAGCGCCACCACCGCGAATAGCACGGTGAGGCCGAGCGCAACCAACGGCTCACCGAGAAAATTGAGCGCGTCGAACAGGAAGGTCTCGGGTTGAAGCAGAAGTTTGGCGACCGTGCGGCCCAGCATCAGCACGACCGGCAACAGGATCGTGATGAGCGAGATCGCGAAACTCGGCGGCTCGCCGGTGCTTTGTTCTGCGGTGAAAAGCTTGCCCATTTCTTCAGGCTCGACCACATGCATCCGCTTCGACAACCAGATGCCGTAGACCGGTCCCGCCAGAATGACCGCCGGAATCGCAACGATCAGGCCGAGACCGAGCGTCAGACCGAGATCGGCGTGCAGCGCGCTCACGGCGATCAGCGGCCCCGGATGCGGCGGCAACAGGGCGTGCAGCGTGGTCATGCCGGCGAGCGCGGGAATCGCAATCCGCAGGATCGGCTGCTGCGAACGGCGCGCCATCACGAAGATGATCGGCACCATCATTACCAGGCCGACTTCAAAGAAGAGCGGCAGGCCAACGATGATTGCTACCAGCGCCATCATCCACGGCAGTGTGCGTGGCGTGGAATGTTTGAGGATGGTCGAGACGAGCCGGTCGGCGGCGCCCGATTCGGCCATGAGCGCGCCGAGCATCGCCCCGAGCGCGATGATGATGCCGACGTCGCCGAGCAATGCACCCGCGCCTTTGCTGAATGCGCTGGCCACCGCTTCCAGCGGCAGACCGGCCGAAAAGCCCGCTGCGAACGTGCCGACCAGAATCGACAGAAACGGTGCGAGCTTCAGCACGCTGATGAAAACGATGATCAGTGCGAGCCCGAGCACGCACGACAAAATCAGTTGAGTGTCGTGGGATGACCACGGCGCGAGTGTTGTCGTCAGATGCACGATGTCCCTTTTTCCGATTGACGCAGCCGCGACTGCGCGCGGATGACGGATTGTAGCGGGGCAAGGTGACTTGACGCAGTGAGACACGCAGTGCGGGACCGCTGGGGTGTCCCGCCCCCTCCGGCGTGATTTGCTTATGCGAATTTATCGGTTCGTCCAGGCTTGCAGACGAATTATCGTCGAAGCTAATCGGTCCGTTTCGCGTCCGTCTTTTTAACGAGCACTTTTATGTCCCGTCATCCGTTGCTCACGCGTCGCGCGTTTATCGCCGGCGTGGGCGCCTCGCTGGCCGCCGCGGCCTTGCCCGTTGTCTCCACGTCAGTCTTCGCCGCGGATGCGCATGCGAAGGAATTTCGTATCGGTTATCAGAAAGCGGCCAATACGCTCGTGTTGCTGAAGGCGCACGGCACGCTCGAAAAGCAACTCGCACCGCTTGGCATCACGGTCAAATGGACTGAGTTTCCCGCCGGCCCGCAGTTGCTCGAAGGATTGAATGTCGGTGCGATCGACTTCGGTTATGTCGGCGAGGCGCCGCCGGTGTTCGCGCAGGCGGCTGGTGCGAACTTTGTCTATACCGCGTATGAAATCCCGACGCCGCATGCCGAAGGGATCCTCGTCCATCAGGACGCGCCGATCAAAACGCTCGCCGATCTGAAAGGCAAAAAGATCGCGTTCAACAAAGGTTCGGACGTTCACTGGTTTCTGGTCGCCGCATTGCAGAAGAACGGTGTGAAGTACAGCGACATCCAACCCGTTTTTCTGGCGCCCGCTGATGCGCGTGCGGCCTTCGAGCGCGGCGCGATCGATGCATGGGCAATCTGGGACCCGTTTCTCGAGGCGGCAAAACGTCAGTCGAATGCCCGCTTGCTCGCCGACGCCGAAGGGATCGTCAATCACCACCAGTTCTTCCTGAGCGCGCGGCCGTTTGCGGAGAAAAACGGCGATGTGCTCGCGATCGTGATGGATGCGGTGAGTAAAGAGGGCGAGTGGGTGCGCGGGCACTACAGCGAAGCAGCCGCTCAGCTCGCGCCGATTCAGGGCCTCGACGCCGGTGTGATCGAAGCGGGTTTGCGGCACTACGCGCACATCTACAAGCCCATCGATGCGAACGTGCTTGCAGAACAGCAACGTATTGCCGACACGTTTAGCGAGCTGCGCATCATCCCGACAAAGATCGTGACGAAGGACGCTGCATTGCCTGCCAAGGCTTAGGTCATTCAGGCTCAGGTCGCATAGACCGCGATGTTTCTACACCTAGGCGAATAGCACTTCGACGTTTTCCGGAGGGCGGCCAATCACGGCTCGTCCGTTTCGCACGACGATCGGTCGTTGCAGAAGGATGGGGTGCTTGGCCAATGCTTCGTATAACTGAGCGTCGCTTAGCGTGGTGTCGGAGAGGCCGAGTGCTTTGTATTCGGCTTCGGTGTCGCGGATCATCTCGCGGACTGTGCAGCCTAGTTGCGTGTTGAGTTGCGTCAACTGCGCGATCGTGAGCGGCTGCTTCAGGTATTCGATGACCTCTGTTGGTTCGTTGGCGCTGTTGTAGGTGGTGGCGATCAGGTCGCAGGTCGCTCGCGATTTTGAACAGCGGGGGTTGTGGTAGATGATGATCATGGTTGGTTGGGTGAGTGGTGCTTGTGTTGGGGCGCAGGGCGTTTTTCGTGGGGGATTTTAGCGGGTGCGGGGCGTTGGGTGGGAGCGCCGCGCCGGCAGGTGGAGCGATTGCGTTTGTTGAGGCACGAACGTAGCGTTGCCAGTTGGTGATGCTGTCGTTCGGTTTATGCGCATAAAGAGCCTGCCGGAAGTTGTCGAGCATCGTCACGTGCCGTGGGATGGCTTGGGTCGCTCTGCTGAACGCTTCAACTCATACTGGTTGAGCCTCCCCTTTGTATGAATGGACGCGAAGCTTCATGCGGCCACCACCCCAGTCCCAGTCCCAGTCCCAGTCCCAGTCCCAGTCCCAGTCCCAGTCCCAGTCCCAGTCCCAGTCCCAGTCCCAGTCCCAGTCCCAGTCCCAGTCCCAGTCCCAGTCCC